>NZ_JBFAIA010000181.1:0-16859 GCF_040654455.1 Nonomuraea sp. NPDC050691 | reverse complement strand
CCGCCGGCACGTCCACCGCCGCCGGCACGTCCACCGCCGCCGGCACGCCCGCCGCGCCCGCCCGTACCGCGCTGGAGGAGCTGGAGGGAATCGCCCGCCTGGCGCACGGGCGGGGCGAGCACCCGCTGGCCGTGCGGGCCCTGGCGGCGATGGGCGAGGACGGCGTGGCGGCGGCGCGTGAGCTGGGCGCGAGCTGCCCGGACCCCGGCGTGGTCCGCTCCTACTACGAGCTGGCCGGCTCCGGCCCGTTCGTCGAGCTGGACGTCGCAGAGCGCCTCGCCGAGCTGGGGCGGACCGCCGAGGCGCGGGAGATGTTCGAGCGGCTGCACGAGCACGAGGACCCGGACGTGCGGTTCGTGGCCGGGGGCAGGTTGCTCGCGCTGCTCGACGCCGAGGGAGACTCCGACGCCTTCTACAGCCTGGCCGAACGGCAGGCGGGCGACGCCGACAGCCCCGTCCCGGGGGTGTTCGGCGGCCTGCTCGGCATGCTCCAGGAACGCCAGGGAGACACGGAGGCGGCCCTGCGCACGCTGCGCGCGGCGGCCGGGACCGGCGAGCCCACGGCCCTCGCCCTGCTCGCCCAGGCCCTGGTCGCCGCCGGTGAGGTGGAGGAGGGCCGCGAGACCTACCGGCGGGTCCTGGACGCGGGCGACCCCGACCTGGCCGACCGGGCCGTGATCGCCATCGGGCAGACGTACCACGACGACGACGAGGCGGAGGCGCGCGCCTGGTACGTGCAGGCGCTGGGCGCGGAGGACGGGCACACGGCGGCCGTGGCGGCCATGTACCTGGGCGCGCTGGCCAAGCGGGCGCGCGACTTCCCGGAGGCGCTCGGCTGGTACCAGCGGGTGATCGACGCGGGCGACCCCGAGTCCGGCATGGCGGCGGCGCACCTGGGCGAGCTGTGTTACTGGCTGGGCGACCGCGACGGGGCGCTGCGCCACTACGAGCTGACCCTCACCCTCACGGACCGGCCCGACCTGGTGGCGGAGGCGGCCTGCCGGCTGGGCGAGATCCGCTATGAGCACGGCGACCTCGAGCTGGCCCGCCGACTCCTGGAGATGGCCGTGGCCACCGAGGACACCGTCTTCGCGCCGCAGGCGGCCGAACTCCTGGCGCGGCTGGGGTGACGTTGCGATGAATTGATTGACCACATAGTCTCATCCAGTCACGAAACTGAGGTGAGACGAGATGGTCAGGACGGGAAGGCCCCCGCAGGATCCGGCGAGCCGGCTGGAGCGGGCGCACCGGATCCTCGACGCCGCCGCGGAGCTGATCCTGCGCTGGGGCTACGACAAGACGACGATCGACGACGTGGCCCGGGGCGCGGGCGTCGCCAAGGGCACGATCTACCTGCACTGGAAGACGCGGGAGGAGCTCTTCTCCGCGCTGCTGCGCCGCGACCGGGTGGCCATGCTGGAGGAGGTGGCCGCCGCCGCGCCCGCGACGCTGCGCGAGCTGGTGCGCGAGCTCGCCGCGGGCCTGCTGCGCCGGCCGCTGATGACGGCGCTGATGACGGGCGACTCCGAGGTGCTGGGCAAGCTCGTACGGCAGAAGCGGCTCGGCGCGGCGGACGCCTCCCAGGTCCTGGCGGGGCAGATGGCCGCGTTCGAGGACTACCTGGCGGTGCTCGGACGGCACGGCGCCCTGCGTCCCGGCGGCGTGCCGGGGGAGCGGATCTCCGTGCTGAGCGCCGTGCTCTACGGGTTCCTCATGACGCGGGGCATGCTGCCGCCCGCGTCCGGGCCCGCGGAGGAGCGGCTGCCCGCCCTGATCGCCGAGACCGTGGACCTGGCCATCGGCTCGGGGACGCCCCTGGACGAGGAGGGGGCTCGTGCCGTCCGGCAGGCCACCTTCGGCTACATCGACGGCATGCGCGAGATCGCGTTGACCAAGCTGGCGGCGTCCCTGGACGTCCCCGTGGAGACCATGGCGCTGACGGGCGCAGAGGGAGGCCGGGCATGAAGGCCGTGCTGCCGTTCGACGACGAGGGCGCCGACCTGGAGACGGTGGGCGGCAAGGGCGCCTCGCTGGCGCGGCTGAGCCGCGCGGGGCTGCCCGTGCCCGGCGGGTTCCACGTCACCACGGCGGCCTACCGGGAGTTCACGGCCGGCCTGCGCGAGCGGATCGCCGAGGCCGCCGCGCGCCGCGACGCCGCCCGCGTCGCCGAGCTGTTCGCGGAGCGGGAGATGCCGCCCGGCCTGGCCGCCGAGATCCGCGCCGCCTACGACGCGCTCGGCGAGGGGCGGGCCGTCGTCGCCGTGCGCTCGTCCGCCACCGCCGAGGACCTGCCGGACATGTCGTTCGCCGGCCAGCAGGACACCTACCTCGGCGTCGAGGGCGACGGGCTGCTCGACGCGGTCAAGCGCTGCTGGGCCTCGCTGTGGAACGAGCGCGCCATCGCCTACCGGGAGCACAACGGCGTGCCGCACGACGACATGGCGCTGGCCGTGGTGGTGCAGGAACTGGTCGAGGCCGACGCGGCGGGCGTCATGTTCACCGCAGACCCCGTCACCGGCGCCCGCGACCGGATCGTCGTCAACGCCTCCTGGGGGCTCGGCGAGGCCGTCGTCGGCGGCCAGGTCACCCCGGACACGATCGTCGTGTCGGACGGCGCCGTGACCGAGACCCGGATCGGGGACAAGGCCGTGATGACCGTGCGCGTCCCCGGCGGCACCCGCGAACAGCCCGTGCCCGGCGAGCTGCGCCGCCGTCCGGTGCTGGACGACCGGCAGGCCGTACGGCTGGCGGAGCTGGGGGCCCGGATCCAGGAGCTGTACGGCACGCCGATGGACGTGGAGTGGGCCCGCCGCGGCGGCGAGCTGTTCGTCCTCCAGGCGCGGCCCGTCACCGGCCTCGCCCCCGAGGTCGAGGAGTGGAACGACAGCCTCGAGGGCGGCCACCTGTGGACCGCCGGCAACCTGGGCGAGGCCATCCCCGACGTGATGACGCCCGCCACATGGTCGTTCGTGCGGCTGTTCATCCACGAGGCGATGCACGCCTCGACGCTGCCGGGCTTCGCCCTGGTCGGCAACATCGGCGGACGCTTCTACATGAACCTCAGCGTGACCTTCTCCATCGCCCGGGCCCTCGGCATGGGCGGCCGGCTCGGCGCCGTGGAGCAGGTCTTCGGCAAGCTGCCGCCCGGCCTGGACGTGCCGCTGCTGACGACCTCGCGCTGGGAGATCGTCAAGAGGACGCTGCCCATGGCGCTGACCCTGCGCCGCCGCGTGCGCGACAACCTCAAGGGCATGCCCGCGTTCCTCGCGACCTCCCAGCGGCGGTGCGAGGAGCTGCGCGCCCGGATCGCCTCCACCGCGACCGGCCCCGAGCTGGCCGCGCTCTGGGCGGACGAGATCGAGCCGCACTACGTCACCGCCTGCCGCATGCTGGAGGCGGCCGGCCGACAGGGCGGCGCCACGCTCGTGTGGACCCGCGACAAGCTGCGCCGGATGGTCGGCGAGGTCGAGGCCGAGGCCATGCTGACCGGCGCGGGAGCGGGCGGCGAGCTGGCCAGCCTCGGGCCGGTGACCGGCCTGGCCCGGCTGGCCGCCGGCGAGATCGACCGTGACACCTACGCCAGGACCTACGGGCACCGCGGGCCGCACGAGTTCGAGGTGTCGACACCGCGGCCCGGCGAGGACCCGGCCTGGATCGACGCGGCGCTGGCCGGCCTGCGCGACGCCGCCGACGGCACGCGGGCGCTGCTCGAACGCCAGGGGGAGGCCCGCGACGCCGCCTGGGAGCGCTTCGCCCGCCGCTACCCGCGCCGCGTGGCGAGGATGCGCGAGCGGGTCCGCCGCTGGAACGGGGTGGTGCGCGACCGCGAGGCCACGCGCTCCGAGGTCATCCGGGCGTTCTGGGTGCTGCGCGCGTTCGTGGTGCGCGCGGGAGAGCTGACCGGGCACGGCGACGACCTGTTCTTCCTGCACCTGGAGGAGATCCTCGCCGTGCTGCGCGGCTCGTCCGGGCCGCTCGGCCGCGTTCCGGTACGCCGCGCCACGTACGAGCGGTACGCCGCGCTGCCGCCGTACCCGGCGCTGATCGTCGGCCCGTTCGACCCGGTGCGCTGGGCGGCGGACCCGGACCGGCGCGCCGACGTGTACGACGCCCGCGGCGCGTCCGCGCCCGCCGCCGACACGGTGACCGGTTTCCCCGGCGCTCCGGGCGTCGTGGAGGGCGTGGTGCGGGTGCTGTCCGGCCCCGAGGACGGCGAGCGGCTCCGGCCCGGCGAGATCCTGGTCACGACGCTGACGAACGTCGGGTGGACGCCCATGTTCCCGCGGGCGGCGGCCGTCGTGACCGACATGGGGGCGCCGCTGTCGCACGCCTCGATCGTGGCCAGGGAGCTCGGCATCCCGGCCGTGGTGGGGACGGGCAACGCCACCATGCGGCTGCGCGACGGCGACCGCGTCCGGGTGGACGGGGAGCGGGGCACGGTCGAGCTGCTGCCCTGAACGGGGATCTTCCGAATCCGGGCGGAACGTAGACCGGGGCGTGCGGAGGCGGCCGGTACGGTACGAGGCATGCGCGCCGATGGGACGGCACCGGTGATCGCCGCGGCGCTGATGGCGCTGGCCACGGCGTGCGGCGGCGCGAGCCCGCCCGCCCGCGAGGCGGCCACGCCGCCCGCCGCCTCCTCACCGTCACGCCCCGCGCCCCGGCCCGGGGACGGGCGGACGACGTCCACGGAGCCCCGAGGCGCGCGGGCGACGCCCACCGGGGCCGGGAAGTCGCTGGCCGGGAAGGTCGTCGTGATCGACCCGGGCCACAACGGCGGCAACGCCGCCCACCCCGCCGAGATCAACCGCCAGGTCGACATCATCACCGGGCGCAAGCCGTGCAACACCACCGGCACCAGCACGAACGCCGGATATCCCGAGCATGCCTTCACCTGGGACGTCGCCCGGCGGTTGCGCCCGCTGCTCCAGGCCGAGGGCGCCAAGGTCGTGCTCACCCGCCCGGACGACAAGGGCGTCGGCCCGTGCATCACCGAGCGGGCCGCCATCGGCAACAGGGCCAGGGCCGACGCCGTCCTGTCCATCCACGGCGACGGGGCGGTGTCCTCCGGCCACGGCTTCCACGTGATTCTGCCCGGCCTCGTCGCCGGCCACAACGACGCCATCATCCGTCCGTCACGGCGGCTGGGCGTCGACGTGCGCGACGACTTCCACCGCCTCACCGGTCTGCCGTACGCCACCTACACGGCCAGGAACGGCCTGTCGATCCGCACCGACCTCGGCGGGCTCAACCTGTCGACGCGGCCCGCGGTGTTCGTCGAGTGCGGCAACATGCGCAACCGCGGCGACGCCGCCAGGATGTCCGACCCGGGGTTCCGGCAGCGCATGGCCGCCGCCCTCGCCGCCGGAATCACCCGCTACCTCCACGGATGAACGGCGGCCGTTTCCCCTTTTCCTTTCCCGGGCGGGCGGATCACTTCTCGCGCGATTCCAGATCGTCTTGCGTTTTCCGGATTCCGTACCGCCCGATTCTTTCGAACCTCATTCACGACGTCCGCGGGCCCTTTCCACCTTTCCGGGGGCGTCGTCCCGGCCTCGGCCGGGTGAACGCCGGCCGTAACCGCTCGCAGTCGTCCAGCGCCCGCTCGCAGGCCGCCAGCTCGGCGTCGGTGTAGGCGAGCAGGTAGACCGACCGCACCCGCGGCTCCGGCGGCCCCGACAGGTGCCCCACGATGGCGTTGACCATCGTGCGGACGGTGGCCTCCACCGGCGCGCCGCCCGTGCCCGCCCCGAGGATCGGCAACAGCGCCGACGCCGCCCGGCGCTCGCCGTCGCGCACCTCCCCGGCCAGGGCCAGGGCGTTGCGGACGCACGCGGCCAGGTTGCCGACCTGGCCGTATCCGGCGCCCGTGCCGTGCACGGCCGCCGCGTGGACGACGCCCATGACGCCGTGGCGCTCGGCCAGCCCGTGGGCTCCGGTGACGATCGAGGTCCCGGGCTCCACCGACGGCTGGCCGCCGAGCCGCGTCCGCAGCTCGTCGGCCACCAGGTCCTCCACCACCCGGCCGGTCACCGGGTCGCGACGGGCGCCCTCGTAACGGATGATCGCCGAGATGGAGGTCTCGTGGAACCGGCACATCTGCATGTCCGTGTTCTCCGAGTTGACCCAGACGTCCACGCCCTTGACGCCGCGCAGGTCGCCGGTGATCACGATGAGCCGCCGGTCGGTGGCGCCGTCCAGGACGTACTCGTACGTCCTGGTCTCCTCGATGGGCGAGGGCAACCGCAGCAGCGCGCGCAGCTCCTCGGCCTCCCGGGTGCGCCCGGCCAGCTCTCCGCGCAGCCGGTCGACCGTGGCGGCGGCCCTGGTCGTCCGCGTGCCGTACCACCACAGGAACACGAACAGCGCGACCGCGCCCGTCGCGGTGGCGCCCACGACCCCGGCCGAGAACTCGCTCTGCGGGAAGAACGAGAAGATCAGCAGCACCGGGAACAGCGAGATCAGCAGCCAGGACACCACGTAGGCCCGCTCGGAGCCGCCCCCGTCCCCGCGACACGACCGCCAGGCATAACCGCCGAGACCCACGAGAAGGCTGAACACCGCCATGGCGAGAACCACCGGCTCGGCTTTCATCTGAGCTCCCCACCCGGATATCGGAACGGCACTATCCGGTTTTTGCGGACCGTACGAGGAAGCGCCCGCGCGACGGCGACCGGCATTTACTTTAATCCCGGCGGGATGCCGGTATCCATTCATCCGCGGCCCGGTTACCATCGGTATTTGCTCATGCTTTCGGGCTCACGGGAGTGGTTTCTCGATGAAATCCGGCGCGGCGCGGCCAGGGCGTGAGTGGCCCGCCACGCTCGACGTCGACGGGCTCGTCGCGGACGGCTGGCGCCCCCGCCCCTTCCGGCAGTTCCTGCTCAAGGTGCACAGCAGGTGCAACCTCGCCTGCGACTACTGCTACGTCTACACGCTCGGCGACCAGAGCTGGCGCTCCCAGCCGAAGGTCATGTCGCCCGCCGTCGTCGCCACCGCCGCGCGCCGCATCGCCGAGCACGCCCGCGCCCACCGGCTCCGCTCCGTCCGGGTCATCCTGCACGGTGGCGAGCCGCTGCTGGCCGGGCCCGCGTACCTGGCCGACACCGTCCGCGCCATCCGCGCCGAGGCGGCGCCCGACGTGCGCGTGGACGCGGCCGTCCAGACCAACGCCGTGCTGCTCGACGAGCAGGCCCTGCGCGCCTTCCACGAGCTGGACCTCAAGGTCGGCGTCAGCCTCGACGGCAGCCCGCGCGCCCACGACCGCAACCGCCGCCACGCCGACGGGCGCGGCACCCACGCCGCCGTCGCCGCCGCCCTGCGCCTGCTGACCCGCCCCGCCTACCGGCACCTGTACGCGGGACTGCTCTGCACGATCGACCTGGCCAACGACCCCGTGGAGACGTACGAGTCGCTCATCGCGTTCGACCCGCCCGTGATCGACCTGCTGCTGCCGCACGGCACCTGGGAGTCGCCGCCGCCGGAGCGCACCCCCGACCAGAGCCGCGCCCCCTACGGCGACTGGCTGATCGCGATCTTCGACCGCTGGTACGGCTCGGACCGGGACGAGACGGTGGTCAGGTTGTTCCACGAGATCATCCGGCTGCTCCTCGGCGGCGCGTCGGCGAGCGAGGCCGTGGGGCTGACGCCGGCGACCCTGGTGGTGGTCGAGACCGACGGCACCGTCGAGCAGACCGACTCGCTCAAGGTCGTCCGCCACGGCGCCGCCGCGACGGGCCTGAACATCGCCGACCACCCGTTCGACGAGGCGCTGCGGCATCCGGGCATGGTGGCGCGGCAGCTCGGCTGGGCCGCGCTGGGCGAGGAGTGCCGGGCGTGCCGGTTCGGGCGGGTGTGCGGGGCGGGGCTGTATCCGCACCGCTACCGGCCGGGGACCGGGTTCCGCAACCCGTCGGTGTACTGCGCCGACCTGTACCGGCTGATCGGGCACATCCGCTCGCGCGTCGTCGCCGACCTGCGACGGCCGCCCGCGTCCACGGAGGGGCCATGACGTCGGACGGGGACATGACGGTGGATCAGGAGGGGCCGACGTGACGGCGGAACCGGGGCATTCCCGCGCGCTGCCCGCCGAGGCGTTCGCAGCCCTCGCCCGGGGCGGGGGCGGGGCCGCCGCGGTCCGCCACCTGCGCGCCTCCGAGCGGGGCCGGCACATGCTGCTGATCCTCGGGGTGGTGGAGGCGGCCAGGCGGGCCGGTCATCCGCACGCGGGGGCGGCGGAGCGGGCGTACGCGGCGCTGGCCGCGCTGGAGCGGGCGGCGCCGGCGGCGGTGGACACGCTGATCCGGTACCCGGCGGTGGGCGCGTGGGCCCGCAGCACGGCCGGAGCCCTCTTGCGAGGAACCAGCCGCACTCCGGGCGCCGCCGCGGGGAGCGGAGAACCGGCGGGCGATGGTCCTGCGAATGGCGGTCCTGCGGGCGGCGGGGCGGCGTGGGGCGGGCATGATCCGGCGCGGCTGGGGGCCGTGGCCGCGGCGGCGGCGCTGCGGGCGGGCCTGCCGTACGAGGGGGAGGCGCCGGTCGCCGCCGGGCACGTCACCCTGCCGTCGCTGGGACGCCTCGCCGTGCCGGGGGAGGACGGCCTCGTACGCCTCACCGTGCGCCCCGGAGGCCACCTGACCGCGGGCCCGGCCGAGGCGCCCATGGCCGAGGTCACCGTGGCCGAGCGCACCGTAACCGGGGAAACCGTGGACGAGCTCACCGTGGACGAGCGCACCGTGGGCGCGGCGGCGGGGTGGTGGCGCGGGACGGTCCCCGGCGCGGACGTGGAGTCGCCCGCCTGGCGGGGACTCCACCGGCTGACCGCGGAGGCCGGCGGGCGGCGGCTCGCCGTGCTCCTCGACGACCTCGACCCGTACCGCTGGCCGGCCGGCTCCGCCCGGCGCGGCCCCCTTCCCGCCCCCGAGCGCGAGACCCTCGCGGCGCGCCTGCGCGACGCCTGGCGCGTCCTGCAGTCCGGACACCGGACCCTCGCCGAGGAGAGCGCCGCGATCGTCACGGTCCTCACCCCGATCGACGCGCCCGAACGCGACCGCACGCGGAGCGCCTCCTCCGGCGACCACTTCGGCGCGCTCGCCCTGTCGGCGCCGCCCGACGGGCTGTGGCTGGCGGGCACGTTCGCCCACGAGGTGCAGCACGCCAAGCTCGGCGCGCTGCTGGCCCTCGTCCCGCTGCTGCGGCCGGACGACGGGCGCCGCTTCTACGCCCCGTGGCGCGACGACCCCCGGCCCGCGCACGGGCTGCTCCACGGCGCGTACGCCTTCCTGGGCGTGAGCGGGTTCTGGCGGCGGCAGAGGAGCCTGCTGGAGGACGAGGAGGACCGGTTCCGCGCCGAGGTCGAGTTCGCCCGCTGGCGGGAGGCCGCGTACGACGCCACGGGGACGCTGGCGGCCGGCGGGCTGCTGACGGAGGCGGGGGAGGCGTTCGTGGCGGGCATGCGCGGCACGCTGGAGGGCTGGCTGAAGGAGCCCGCGCGGGAACGGGCGGACGCGGCGGCCCGCCACGAGTCCGACCGCCACCGCGCCCGCTGGAACGCCGCCCACACCTGACGGGCGTGCGGGTCAGAGCGGCGGCGGGTCGAAGTCCATGTCGACGCGCCCGCCCGCCAGGATCTCCCTGCGGTGGTCCGAGGAGGTGTCGTCGAGCCTGAGCCGGCCGCGCATCTCCGCGTCCAGGCGGTCGGCCTCCTCCTGCTCGCCCGTCGCCCGCAGGTCGAGGACGAGGTTGTGGGTGGCGGAGAACGTGATGTAGTGGTCCCGGTCGAAGTGCGCGGCCAGGTCGTCCAGGACCTGCCGGCCGAGATCCCTGGCCGGTCCGTGCTCGCCGAGGACGGACAGGTCGCTGGCGAGGTTGATGGCGCAGCTCAGCACGTAGTCGTGCTTGGGGCCGAGGCGCCGGAGCAGGGTCTCGCGCACCTCCTCGTTCAGTGCCCTGGCCTCGTCCGGCCGGCCCCGCAGCCGGTGCAGCAGGGCCAGGTTGAGCCGGCAGCCGTGCGTGTAGGGGTGTCCCGCCCCGTAGACCTCGGCGTACCTGGAGGCCGTGTCCTTCGTCAGGCGGAAGGCGTCCTCCAGCTCGCCCATGCGGCGCAGGACGTTGGCCAGGTTGACGGCCGCCGCCAGGGTGTCGGGGTTGCGCGGGCCGAACAGGGCGCTCAGCCGGCTGTGCGTGAGCTCCGCCAGCTCGCGCGCCTCGGCGAGGTCGCCCCGCATCCGCAGGGCGATGGACAGGTCCTTGCCCGCCTTCAGCGTCAGCGGGTGGTCGGGGCTCAGCTCCGTGCGCCCGTAGTCGTACGCCTCCGCGCCGATGTCGCAGGCGTCGGAGAAGTCACCGCACAGCCGCACCACCCGGGCCAGGCCGGTCATCGTGTTGAGGATGTCCCACCGGCTCGCCCCGCCGGAGCCGCTGGTCTGCTCCAGGTAGGTGTGCTCGTGCTCCTTGCGCGCGGCCGTGTAGTCACTGGTGAGGGCGTAGTCGAGCGCGAGGTTGCCGATCACGCGCAGCGTGCGCGGGTCGTCCTTGCCGAACACCTTCTCGTGCAGTTCGCGGGAGTTCGCGTCCTCCTCGGCGGCCTTGCCGAAGTCGCCGCTGGCGCGCAGGTTCGCGCCGAAGTTGTTGATGACGCCCAGGGTCTCCTCGTGCTCGGGGCCGAGCGTGCGGCGCATCAGGGCCAGCGTCTCCTCGTTCAGCGTGTACGAGGTGTCGTACTCGCCGAGCTGCCACAGCACGTTGCCCAGGTGCCGGCGGACGGCCAGCACGTCGGGGTCGTCCGGCCCCGAGTTCTGCGTCCACTTCTCCAGCAGCTGCTCGGCGATGTCGCGCGCGGTGCGGTAGTCGCCCCGGCGGTAGAGGTAGCGCATGACCTTGATGGCGAACTCGCGGACCGCGTCGTCCTCGCAGTCGGCCACCAGGGACGGCCGCAGGTGGCCCACGAGCTCCGCCCAGCGGGGCCAGGTGGTGTTGTCGTCGGGGTCGCGCGGGGCGCCGTTGGCCAGCAGCCGGTGGACGACGTGGCGGGTCGCGGCCTGCTCCGTCACGTCCAGGTCGTCGCGGAGCAACGCCTGGATCAGCCGGTGGACCTGGAGCGTGCGGCTGTCGGAGTCGATGCGGGCCAGCGCGAAGCGGTTGAGCTCGCCGATCGACTTGCTCAGCTCGATGGGGCTGGACAGCAGGCTGCTGAGCTGGGGCGGAAGGGGGCCGCCGCCCGGGCGGAACACGTCGCGCGGGATGGGCTCGGGGCCGAAGAACGCGCAGCAGCGCAGGATGTCGATGGCCTCGGGGCGGCGCGCCTGCAGGTGGGTCACCGAGAGCCGCCAGGCGGCCGTCATGGACGTCGGGTACTCGGTCGGCCTGCCCACGGCCAGCAGCTCGCGGGTGTTCTTCTCCAGCTGGCTCAGGTAGTCGTCCACGGAGATGGCGGTCTGCGTCATCAGCGAGCTGGCCTGCTCCAGCGCGAGCGGCAGGTCGCCCAGGGCGTCGGCGACCCGGTCGGCGTCGGCGGGGTCGATCCTGGGCAGGCGCTTGGTCAGGAACTCGACGCTCTCCTCGCGGGCGAACACGTCGACCGACACGGTCTCGGCCGCGGTGTCCCAGCGCGTGTTGCGCGAGGTGATGAGGACGTGGCCGTTGGCGGGGATGTAGCCCTTGATCGACTCGGGCTGGTCGGCGTTGTCGAAGACCAGCAGCCAGCGGCTGTACGGGTCGCCCCGCTCCAGCGCCTCGCGGACCGCCTCGGCCGACTCGTCCACGCCCACCGTGTCGGCGTGGGCGACGCCGAGGCGGGGCGCGAGCGCCGCCAGCGCGGGAGGCACCAGCGCCTTCTGGTCGGCCGTGATCCACCAGACGACGTCGTACTCGCCCCGGTAGCGCCAGCAGTACTCGATGGCCAGCTGCGTCTTGCCCACGCCGCCGAGGCCGTGCAGCGCCTGCGGGAGGGGGACGACGGCGGTCACCTCGCCGATGCTGCGCCGGATCTGCGCCAGTAACTCCTCGCGGCCGGTGAAGTTCCGGTTGCGAGGGGGCACCTTGCCCCAGACCTCGGGAGCCCGCTCCGGCGTCGTGACGTTGCCCACCGAGATCATCTGGAACCTCCCGCATCTGGAAGATTATTTTCCGCTACCGCGATCCTAAAGGTTGAATAGCGCGGCGTCGCGTCACAGAATCGCATATAGCGATGAAACGATCGCGAGGGAGCGATCATCTCCATTTATCGGTCAGATATCAGGTCACGTAACACCAGATAACGGGTGGCCGAATACGGCCCCCAGACCGTCCACAGGGAGAAGTGCATGAGCGAAGAGTCGTCCGGAACGGCTGTTCTCATCGATGTCTCGGATCTGCCCCTCGACGATCTTCCCGCTCTCGGCAACGCCAGGCTGAGGCGGGCGCTCGAACAGCTCGTCGCGAGGAACGGAGAGGCGGTCGCCGCGTTCAACTCCGCGATGTGAGCGGAGGCGGCGCGCGGCTGAGTGATGGCGGAGATCGCGTGGCGGGACGGTGAATGGGATCGGCTGGTCGATCAGTTGAGCAAGGGCGACTGCGTGCCTTTCGTCGGGGCCGGCGCCAGCGCCGGCGTCCTTCCGGACGCGCGGAGGCTGAGCCGGCGGCTGGCCGAGAAGTACAAGTACCCGTACGACCGGCCGGACGACCTCACCGAGGTCACCGACTACCTCGTGTGGTGGTTCGGCGGCGACGTCCCGTACGTGAAGTCGCTGATCTGCGAGGAGTTCCGGGTGGGGGCGGACGGCCTGGACGCGGTGCCGGAGCCGTACGCCCTCCTGGCGGAGCTCCCCCTGCCGATCTTCATCACCACCAATTACGATGATTTCTTACTCAAAGCGCTGACGCGCACCCACAAAACGCCAAATGTCGCCATTTGTCCGTGGCATGACCAGATCGACCACAGCCAGGAGCTGCTCAGCAGCGAGGCGGGCTGGAATCCGCGCCCCGAATCCCCGCTGATCTACCACCTGCACGGCAGCATGCGCCAGCCGCAGTCGATCGTGCTGACCAACGACGATTACGAGGAGTTCATCACCAGTCTGGTGGCCGATCGGGACATCATACCGCCCGTCATCCGGGCGGCCCTGACGACGCGATCGCTGCTGTTCATCGGTTACGGAATGCGCGACATGACGTTCCGGACCATCTTCAACGGCTTGCAGCGGGTGTTGCCGGGAATGGTCCGGCGGCGGCACGTGAGCGTTCAGCTCCCGCCCCCCGGGGAGCCGACGGGAGGGGACGCCGGGCCGTCGATGATGCAATATCAGGCGGCTCGCTTCGATAAATGGCGCATTTCCATCTACTGGGGGACAATCGACGAATTCACGGGGGAGCTTCGGCGGCGATTGGGACGACATGATGACACCCCGCAGCAGAGCTGAGCAGCAGGGAGGGCCGTACGTGGGGCCGCGCGCGTTCCGGCCCGAGGACCGCCACGTCTTCTTCGGGCGGGCCAGGGAGGCGCGCGAGCTGGCCGACCACTGGCAGGCCAACCCGCTGACCTTCCTGAGCGGCCCGGCCGGCGCGGGCAAGACCTCGCTGCTCCAGGCCGGCGTCATGCCGCTCCTCGATCCGGACGTGCTGGACGCGCTGCCCGTCGGGCACGTGTCCTCCGGCGCGCGGATCCCGATCGTGCTGCGGGGCGGCTCCAACCCGTACGTCTTCGCCGTGCTCTCGTCCTGGCTGCCGTACGAGGCGCCGTCCGGGCTGTCCGACGTGACGATCCCCGGCTTCCTGGCGCGGCGGCGCGTCCGTCACGACCAGTACGGCGACCCGATGCTCACGCTGATCGCGGTCGACGACGCCGAGACGCTGCTCGCCCCCGGCCGTGACCCGGAGGCGAGCGAGGACCTCCTCGCCCAGCTCGCCACGGCCCTGAAGGACGACCGCGACCTGCACGCGCTCGTCGTGGTCCGCGAGGACGCGCTGCCGATGCTGAGGAGCCGGCGCGAGAAGGTCTTCCGGCAGGCGGTCGAGTACGCCGTCGAGGCGCTCGAACCGGCCGCGGCGACGGCCGCCGTCCGCGGTCCGGCGGAGGCCGCGGGACGTCCCTTCGCGCCGGACGCGGCGGAGAAGCTGGTGGAGGACCTGCTGACCGTCCGGCGGGTCAGCTCCCAGGGCGACGAGACCGAGGAGCGGCTGCCCCTGGTCGAGCCGTTGCAGCTCCAGGTGGTGTGCTCCGCGCTGTGGAAGGCCCTGCCGCCGGACGCCGCCGCCGTCACCGCCGGGCACGTGCGGGAACTGGGCGACGTCGCCCGGTCGCTGGCCGACTTCTACGACGACGTGATCGAGGAGGTGGCCCGCGACACCTATCACGGCGAGACCGAGCGGCTGCGGGCCCGGCTGCGCGACGCGTTCGTGGACGAGAAGGGCGGCCGCAAGGACGTGGTGGCCGGGTCGGCGGAGAGCGCCGGGTTGCCGGACGCGGTGGTCAGGGCGCTGGCCGGGCGTCATGTGCTCCGGCTGGAGGAGCGGCCCCAGGGCGGCAGCCGCTGGCGGCTCTCCCACGACCACCTCGTACGGGCGCTCACGCGCGGCCAGGAGGGCCGGACGCCGGCCGGGCGGGCGGACCCGGCGGAGTACCGGCGGCTGGCGGAGGGGGCTCTGCGCGACGGCGACCTCGAGCGCGCCCGGGACTACGCCCGCACGGCGCTGCGTCACTGCGGGCCGGACAAGCGCCTGCGGGCGGACGTGGAGCAGATCCTCGCGGACGTCGCCTACCGGAGCGACGACCTGGACGCCGCCGTGGACCACTACGGACGGGCCTCCGTCCTGCTCCAGTCCCTGCCCGGCGCGGAGGGGCGCCTGGCCGGGGTGCTGACGGCCATCAGCCAGATCATGATGGCGCAGGGACGGTTCGAGCCGGCGCTGCGCGAGCTGGAGGTCGCCGCCGCGCGGCGTCCCGACGACCCGGGCATCCGGGTGGAGCTGGCCTGGGTGATGTGGTGCTCCGGGCACGTCAACGGCGCCGTGGACGTGCTCGACACGGTGCTGGCCGAGGAGGGCGACGAGCGGCGGGCACTGCGCGCGCGGGGCGAGATCATGGCCGACCTCGGACGGTTCACCCCGGCTCTGCGCGATCTCGGGCGGCTGGACTGGGGGTACTCGCCGTCCGCGCGGTCGGCGTACGCGCTGGCCCTGGCGCTGGAGGGACGCGTGGAGGAGGCACTGGACCTCGCGCCGCCCGTCGAGCACGAGACGAACGTGACCGTGCTGCTCCGGGTCGCCCGGATCCGCGACGCGGCGGGCCGGGACGACGCTGCCGCTCTGGCCCGCCGGGCCCTGGAGGACGGCGTGCGGCCGCCCCTCCCGCGGCCGCTGGTCGCGGTGGCGCAGCGCCTGGTGCGGGGCTAAATCAGCGATCCCATAATCAAAAAAGGTTTCCCGTGCATTAGCATTCAGCGGTGAGTCCTGACCCGTTACCGCCGGGACCCGACGAAACTCACTCCATGGTTCCTGCCGGTATAAAGGGTAAGGTGAGGAGACGAGGACCGCTGGCGGTTCTTGTCGCTTATCCCGGTTTCCGGAGGCTTTGGCTGGGTTCGGCCGTATCCATGGCCGGCACTCGGGCGCTCGGCGTCGTCTATCCGTTGCTCGCGGTTCTGGACGGGCGCTCCGTCGTGTGGGCCGGATGGGTGATCTTCGCCTGGACGGTGCCGACGCTGCTCTACATCCCGGCCGGAGCCCTGGTCGACCGGTGGGACCCGCGCCTGGTGCTGCGATGGAGCGAGGTCCTGCGGGGGGTGGCGATCGCCAGCGTCGTCCTGGCCCTCGCGTGGGGGCGGCTCGACATCTGGCACCTGCTCGCCGTCGCGTTCTTCGAGGCCGCGTTCTCGGTCTTTTCCTCTCTCGCGGAAACCGCTCTTATTTCGGCCATAGTCCGCAAAAAGGATATAGGGAACGCGATGGCCGTCCATGAGAGCAGCGTGCACATCGCGGTGCTCACCGGACGCCCTCTCGGCGGCCTTTTGTTCGGCTGGATGCCCGCCGCCCCGCTCGTCGCCAACCTCGTCCTGATCGGCGGCTTCCTCTCGGCGCTGCGCGGCCTCGGAGCGTCGTTCACCTCCCGCGACCGGGCGCCGCTGCTCCAGGAGATCCGCCGGGGCATCACCGTCGTGCGGGGCGACGCCTTCCTCCGGGTCGCCACGTGGTTGACCGCCTCCACCAATCTGATCTTCCAGGCGCTGGTCATCGTGTTCATCGCCGCGGGCGTGGACCACGGCACCTCGCCGCTCGTCACCGGGCTCGTCCTGGCCGCGAGCGGCGTGGGCGGGCTCGTCGGCTCACTGGTCGCGCCGCGCCGCGGCCGGGTGGCCGCCTGGCTCGGCGGCAGGACCGCCCGCAGGCCCGTCGTCGGCAAGGTGACCGACCACGCGGGGCTGACCCGGCGGGGCCGCTCCACGCTCGTGCTGCACGCATGGCTGTGGGTGCTGTCGCTGGCGCTGATCGCGTTCACCAACGCCCCGGTCTTCTTCGCGGCCGGCCTGGTCGTCATGGGCGCGGCGGGCGGGCTCAGCAACGTGACCATCAAGACGGTGACGAGCCGCAGCCACCCGGATCTCATCGCCCGCGTCACCGGCTTCTCCCGGCTGGTCAGCCACGGGGCGTCCGCCGCCGGCCCGCTGTTCGGCAGCGTCCTGCTCATGCTCTTCGGCGTCCACCTGACCGTGTTCGTGCTGCTGGGGCTCACGCTGCTCATCGCGTCGCTCGTCACGTGGGTGCGCCGGCTGCGCCGCAGCCTGTCCCCCCGCTGGGAGCGGCCGCGTGAGCGACCGGCGCCGCGTCCGGGGGCCGTGGCCCCCTTCCCCGCCCGGCGGGGCGACCGCGTACCCGCCGGGCGTCCC
>NZ_JBFAIA010000180.1:0-16897 GCF_040654455.1 Nonomuraea sp. NPDC050691 | reverse complement strand
GCCCGAAAGCTGGTGCCGTCCCAGTGCAGGACCGCGGAGTCACCCACGGCCCACACGTCGTTCGGTGACACCGCGCTGAGCGCCTGGATGTCCACTTTGAACGGTAAAGCAACCCTGGTCCACCTATCCCGAGACCACCGGTTGATATATGCGGCATCCTCGGCTCCCGCCAGCCACGCCTCTCCGGCGCCCGCCACCACGGCCGCCGCCGACCAGTAGCCCCCTGCCGGCCCGCCTTGTCTGGACCAGGTACGACCGTTCCATCGCCAGATTCTCGCGTCGCTGCCACCGCCGCTGCCGAACACCCAGACGTCACGGCTCGATGAGGCGGACACGGCCCGGGTGGACTCCAGCCCGGCGGGTATGGTGACGTCGCGCCAGCCGATGCCATTCCACCGCTTTACGGTGGGGCTATCTGCGCCCCAACCAACCGCCCACGCGTCCCGCCTGCCGGTTACCACCACTTCATCCAGCGAAGTCCCGTGCCCGGCCTCGGCAACTTCCATCCAGGTTCCCGAGCCTGTCCGCACCGAAGGGCCTTGAGCGGACGCCGAGGGGGCAGGGGTGCTCGCACCCCCAGAGCTACAAGCCCCCAGCGTCACCACCAACGCCGCAGCCGCCAGTCGACCACGCATGTCCGAAACCTCTCCCTTGGCAACCCACGGCGTCTTCACCCAGTTCACGTGCTGATCGCTGCGCTTGATCACGGATTGCCGAGCGCTGTTGCTCCTACGCCAACGATCACATCGTGATCCAGTATCGCGTCGTTCACCACACATGCGACTTCAACACCTCGGCCACTATCCGACGGGTCCGCGCACTTGGCGCGCCAAGGCCGGCCACGCCAGTGATCTCGATCGGGTCTGGTGGCCGTCCGGCGAGATCCTCACCGACCTGTCCGGACGCGGCGTCCTGTTCGGACTCCGCGGCTCGGTCTACGACTGGAACGACCCGTTCGGGCGGCTCTTCCTGCAGGCGCTCGCCATGGTCGCCGAGCTCAAGGCCGATCTCGGGAACGCGCACCCCAAACTGCCCGAACCTGCTCGGCGCTCCATCCGCCGCCGATACGCCGAGGGCGAGGTATCCCTGGCCGACCTGGCCACCGAGTACAGCGTCGGACGCTCCGCCATCCATCGCATCATCCACGGGGCAGAGGCCGCCAGGTAGAGCGATCACCCACCGAAGCCGGATGTCGCACTTCGCTCAAGATCACTCTCAGCGCCAACGGCTGTTCCTGGGTTCCTCAACCCCGGAATCCCCGCCGCTCACCCCTTCAAGATCATCCCAATGTGGGTTCTGGGCCGGTGCGGGCTGATCTCCCTCCAGGGTGTACAGGAATGGATCGGACAGGTAGCAACCTGTGCGGTGCACAAGGCGGCGCTCACGCCCTGGCGTGCACCCGACGGGCGGCGACCAAGGAGGCCACAACTAGAGCGGTGAGCACGCTCCAGTACAGGAAGCCGCGGACGCCGGTTACAAGCAGGTTCTCGGCCAGGTAGACCAGGCCGGGAAGCAGATAGACGGCGGCCGCCAGCGCCCAGCGGCCGTCCCTGGCATCCAGCGTTGCGGCCAGCACCAGCAGCAGAGCCACCACCTCGACGCCGGTCCGCGAGACGACCCAGACGGGTTCGTACACCGGCACCTGCGTGAGCTGCAGCGCCCAGCCGGCCAGCGGGACGAGCAGCCACCGTGGCGACCGGGCGGGCATGGTCGCGCCCCACCCGCGGGCCCTCCCGGACGCGCGGCCCGCCCCCGCCCGCCGAATGGCGAGCACCGCCGACGCGGCCGCGACCACCCAGTAAGGCGCAACCGGCGCGAGGTCACCGTACAGCGGGCCGAGGTCGAGCGCCGGTACGTAGAACCCTCCCCAGACGATGGGCCAGCTAGTCCACACCGCGGCGAACGCCGCAAGGAGAGCCGCGACCCGCATCCATCCCCGCACGAGCGCCACCATCAGGACGATCCCGAGCGCCGTCCACACCTTGTAGTCGAAGTACGGCAGGACAGGAAGCTGTGCGAAGGTGAGCATCGCCACGATCAGCGCGCCGAGATGCAGGCCGTCGGTCCACGGCGGCACGCCGGCCGCGCGGGTGGCCCGGACGCGGACGGTGAAGGCGCCGGCGAGGAGATGCCGCGTCTCGCGGAGCGACGGCCGACGGTCCTCGGGCCGGGCCGCCTCCATCAGCGTGCTGATCAACTCCTCGCCGTGCGCGGCGCGGTAGTCCTTGGGGTAGGCGCGCAGGAGGCGGCGGTACCGCCGTTCCAGAACGTGGGTCATACGCTCGTCACTCCGCTCGGCCGCAGGACGAGTGCGGCGGCGCGCTGTAGCCGGGCCGCCTGTGCACGGACGGCGTGCACGCCGTCGTCGGTGATCCGGTAGTAGCGTCGCGGACGCCCGTTCACGGTCTCCTCGCGGTCCAGCAACACCCAGCCGGTCTCGGAGAGCCGGTCGAGCGCGCTGTACAGAGTGCCGACGGCGAGGTCGACCTCGCCGAGCGACTTGGTCCGGGCACGTTTGATGATCCCGTATCCGTGAAGCGGCTCTTCCATCAAAGCGACGAGGATGAAGTACGTCGCCTCCGTCATCCCGATCATGGTCCGACTATATATCGACCGTCGAAGTATCGGGTAGGGGCGCGGACGCCCTGCCGGACAACCTGCCGTGCCGAGTGTCCTTGACGGCCGCGCGGGTGTTCGGATGGCCCCTGGGGCCGGTGGGCGGAGGGGCGGCGTTCCCTGGCGTGTTCGGTAGTCTGTTCGTCGTCTTCGGCCCTGGCATCGGCCATCGGCCGCAGGTTGCCCGGCGCCTCTGGCCGGGTGAACGGGTAGCTGCCGTGGAAGTTGATGTGTTCCCAGATCCGGAGGCAGCCGGGCCCGGATCTCCGGGCCGATCAACAGTCGCCCATCGGCCTGCAGAGCTTCCACAGCGGCGTCGATGTAGAGGCTGTTCCAATTGATGATCGCGTCGAGCCCCAGGCCGAGCGCGCCGAGCTGGTCTTCCATGCCGCCCTTCTCCGCATGCGCGCCATTCGCTCACGCGTGCGCGTGCGTCACGCGTTATGGGCGGCGAGAGGGTGCGTCACCAGCGCCCCGTACGCAACGGCGGGGCGGGGTGGGCACGCTCGTGCGTACGTGCCCGCCCCGCCCCGCCGGGCGACGACTTCCCGAGCTACTGCCGAGGGCCGGAGCCGTTCGTCGACGGGGGTGTGTCGGCCACCTCCGAGGCGTCCAGGGCCACCGTGCCTTCCAGCGGCATCGAGCCGTCCGGGGCCACGGCGGCGGCCGAGGCGGCCGTCACCGGGCCGCCGGCGCCCAGCGAGCCGCCGACCGCGCCGATCGTGTGGGTGAGGCGGTCGCCCGAGCCGTCGCGGCGGCCGAGCTCCTCCGGCAGCGGCACCGGCTTGCCCGTGGCCGACACCGCCTTGGCGGGCGCCGGGCCGGCCCAGGCCAGCAACAGCACGTCCTCGCCCTTGAGGAACCGTTGCGCCCGCACGCCGCCCGTGGCCCGGCCCTTGGGCGGGAACTCGGCGTAGTCGGACACCTTGCCGCCGCCCACCTGGGTGCCGGGCAGGGCGGTGGACGATCCGGCCACGGTCACGACGCGGGACTCGCGCTGCGGGTCGACCACGCCGAAGAAGATCACCCGGGCCGTGCCGTCGAGCCGGACGCCGGCCATGCCGCCCGCGGGCCGTCCCTGCGGGCGCACGTGCGAGGCCTGGTAGCGCAGGAGCTGGGCGTCGGAGGTGATGAACACGAGGTCGTGGTCCTCGGACTCCAGCTCGGCCGCGCCGACCACCGTGTCGCCGTCCTTCAGGGTGATCACCTCGAAGTCGTCGCGGTTGGCCGGGTAGTCGGGGACCACCCGCTTGACGACGCCCTGCGCCGTGCCGAGGGCCAGCCCGGGGCCGTCGGGGTCGAGGGCGCCGAGGCCCACGACCGTCTCGCCGGTCTCCAGCGTCACGAACTCCGACACCGGATGGCCGCCGGACAGCGACGGCGGCGAGGCCGTGGGCGGCAGGATGGGCAGGTCGACCACCTGGACCCGGATGAGCCGGCCCAGGGACGTCACGATCCCGATCTCGCCCCGCGCGGACGTGCGCACGGCCGAGACCAGGACGTCGTGCGCGGACCGGTCGCCCTCGCCCGCCAGCGGGGAGGCGTCGGAGGTGCGGGCCAGCAGGCCGGTGGACGACAGCAGCGCCAGGCACGGCTCGTCGGCCACCTGCAGCTCCACCGTGGCCGCGCGGGGGGCGCCCGAGGCCTCCAGCAGCACGGTGCGGCGCGGCGTGCCGTACTTCTTGGCCACGTCGGCCAGCTCGCCCGAGACCACCTGACGCAGCCGCGTGTCGGACGACAGGATGCCGGTCAGCTCGGCGATCTCCTCAGTCAGCTGCTCCTTCTCGCGGTCGAGCTCCAGCTTGTCGTAGCGGGTCAGGCGGCGCAGCGGCGTGTCGAGGATGTACGCGGCCTGGATGTCGGTCAGGTCGAAGACCTCCATGAGGCGGCTGCGCGCCTGCGCGGAGTCGTCGGAGGAGCGGATGACCTGGATGACCTCGTCGATGTTGAGCAGCGCGACGACGAGGCCGTCGACCAGGTGCAGGCGCTCCTCGCGCTTGCGGCGGCGGTACTCGGAGCGGCGGCGCACCACTTCCAGGCGGTGGTCGACGTAGACGCTCAGCAGCTCGCGCAGGCCGAGGGTGCGCGGCTCGCCGTCGACCAGGGCGACGTTGTTGATGCCGAACGTCTCCTCCATCGGCGTGAGCCGGTAGAGCTCCTCCAGCACCGCCTCGGGGATGAAGCCGTTCTTGATCTCGATGACCAGGCGCAGGCCCTTGTGCCGGTCGGTGAGGTCCTTGAGGTCGGCGATGCCCTGGAGCTTCTTGGCGTTGACCAGCTCCTTGATCTTGGCGACGACGCGCTCGGGGCCGACGTTGTACGGCAGCTCCGTGACGACGATGCCCTTGCGGCGCGGGGTGATCTGCTCGACCACGCACTTGGCGCGCATGCGGAACGTGCCGCGCCCGCTCACGTAGGCGTCGCGGATGCCCTGCAGCCCGATGATCGTGCCGCCCGTCGGCAGGTCGGGACCCGGGACGAACCGCATGAGGTCGTCGAGCGTCGCGTCGGGCTTCTTGATCAGGTGGCGGGCGGCGGCCACGACCTCGACGAGGTTGTGCGGCGCCATGTTGGTGGCCATGCCGACGGCGATGCCGGTGGTGCCGTTGACCAGGAGGTTGGGGAACGCCGACGGCATGACCGTGGGCTCGGTCTCCTGGCCGTCGTAGTTGGGCTTGAAGTCGACCGTGTCCTCGTCGAGCGACTCGACCATGAGCATCGCGGCCGGCGCGAGGCGGGCCTCGGTGTAGCGCATGGCGGCCGGCATGTCGTCGGGCGAGCCGAAGTTGCCGTGGCCGTCGACGAGGGGCAGGCGCATGGAGAACGGCTGCGCCAGCCGGACGACCGCGTCGTAGATCGCGGTGTCGCCGTGGGGGTGGAGCTTGCCCATGACGTCGCCGACGACGCGCGAGGACTTGACGTGCCCGCGGTCGGGGCGCAGGCCCATCTCGCTCATCGAGTAGAGGATGCGCCGCTGCACCGGCTTGAGGCCGTCGCGGGCGTCGGGCAGCGCCCGCTGGTAGATGACCGAGTAGGCGTACTCGAGGAAGCTGGTGCGCATCTCCGAGGACACGTCGATGTCGACGATCCGCTCCTCGAAGTCCTCAGGCGGGGGTGCAGTCGTGCGTCGGGCCATCTTGTGCTGCGCGGCTACCTCGGCCGTCGCGCCGAGGGGGAAGCGCATCCTCCTTCTGTCCTTGTGCTGTAACCGTAGCCGTCGGCTCGGTGGAGATGGGCCGGATCGGCGGGTGCAGCGTCGGCAAGGGCCGGCCTGGTCGCGGTGCGACGACGGCCAGGGGCCCGTACGGCGGCGCGTGCGGTGGGGGCGGGGGCGTGGTGCGCCCCTGGAGATGATGGCACAGGCGCCTCCCGGCACCGGATCGTCGAAGCCTGCTGTCTGCTCGCATCGTACCAACCGCCTCGACGACTTTTAGCATACGTGTTCGAGTCGCGGCCGGTGGGCCGCCCGCGCTTGACCAAGCAATTGCTTGGGCGTTACGTTCCGGAAAGGGATAATCCTCGTCTCCGGAGGCGTCATGATCGAGTTTCATCCCGTCACCCGCCACATCGGCGCCGAGGTGACCGGAGTGGACCTGCGCAAGCCGTTGTCCCAGGAAGAGGTCGCGACCCTCCGCGAGGGCTGGCTCAGGCACCTGGTGCTGTTCTTCCGCGACCAGCAGATCGACGACGAGCAGCACCTGCAGTTCGCGCTCAACTTCGGCACGCTCAACCACCCCGCGTTCAAGAAGGACAGCGCCAGCCCCATCCACGTGCTCGACCAGACCGACCCCAAGGGCGAGGGCGGCGACGAGTGGCACAGCGACAACACCTTCGAGCCGACCCCGCCCATGGGCTCGCTGCTGCGCTGCGTCCAGCTCCCCAGCGTCGGCGGCGACACGCTGTGGGCGAACACCTATCTGGCGTACGAGACGCTCTCGCCCTCGCTCCAGCGGCTGTGCGACGAGCTGACCGCCGTGCACGACATCACCATGTCCATGAAGAAGGCCATCAGCAAGGGACACCCGTTCGACCTGAAGGAGGTCCAGGCCCAGTGGCCGCCGATCGAGCGGCCCGTCGTGCGCGTCCACCCCGAGACGGGGCGCAAGGCCCTGTTCGTCAACCGCTCCTCCACGACGCGCCTGGTCGGCCTCACCGACCGCGAGAACGAGGCCCTGCTGCCGTTGCTGATCGACCACATCCGCTCGCCCGAGTACCAGGTGCGGCTGCGCTGGCGCCCCGGCACGCTGGCCTTCTGGGACAACCGGCCCACCCAGCACTACGCGGTGGCCGACTACACCGAACGCCGGCGGATGCACCGGGTGACCATCAACGCCTTCCCGGAGCACGCGGACACGTAGATCCGGCGCCCGCGAGCCAAGCGGACGCGGAGGTCCCGGCGCCCGCGAGCGAAAACGTCGGGGAAACCTGGTAACAAGGAGCACATGACTGAAGCCCCCGACGCGGCGATGCTGCGCGAAGAGGCGGAGGGGCGGCTGCGCGCGCTGGCCGGCGAGCACGCCCGGCTCCGCGACGACCAGTGGGCCGCCATCGAGGCGCTCGTCGTCGACCGACGACGGGTCCTCGTGGTCCAGCGCACCGGCTGGGGCAAGTCGGCCGTCTACTTCGTCGCCACCGCGCTGCTGCGCGAGCTCGGCGAGGGCCCGACCGTCATCGTGTCGCCCCTGCTCGCCCTCATGCGCAACCAGATCGCCGCCGCCGAGCGGGCCGGCATCAGGGCCGCCACCATCAACTCCGCCAACCCCGAGGCGTGGGAGGAGATCTACGGGCAGGTCGCCGACGGCCTGGTCGACGTGCTGCTGGTCAGCCCCGAGCGGCTCAACAACCCCGACTTCCGCGACAACGTGCTGCCCGAGCTGGCCGAGAGCGCCGGCCTCGTCGTGGTGGACGAGGCCCACTGCATCTCCGACTGGGGCCACGACTTCCGGCCCGACTACCGCCGCCTCGCCACACTGTTCGAGGAGCTGCCGCCCGGCGTCCCGGTCCTCGCCACCACCGCCACGGCCAACGCCCGCGTCACCCGCGACGTCGCCGACCAGCTCGGCCACGACACGCTGGTGCTGCGCGGGCCGCTGGAGCGCGAGAGCCTCCACCTGGGCGTCGTCCGCCTGCCGACGGCCGAGCAGCGCCTCGCCTGGCTGACGCAGACGCTGCACGAGCTGCCCGGCTCCGGCATCGTCTACACCCTCACCGTGGCCGCGGCCCACGAGATCGCCGACCACCTGCGCGAGCAGGGCCACGAGGTGGCCGCCTACTCCGGCCAGACCGACCCGGCCGAGCGCCTGGAGGCCGAGGAGGCGCTGCTCGGCAACAAGATCAAGGCCCTGGTCGCGACCAGCGCCCTCGGCATGGGCTTCGACAAGCCCGACCTCGGGTTCGTCGTCCACGTCGGCGCCCCGCAGTCGCCCGTCGCCTACTACCAGCAGGTCGGCCGGGCCGGTCGCGGCGTCGAGCGGGCCGAGGTGATCCTGCTGCCCGGCGCCGAGGACCGCGACATCTGGTCCTACTTCACCTCGCTCGCCTTCCCGCCCGAGCCGGTCGTGCGGGCCACGCTGGCCGCGCTGGAGGAGCGCGGCACCCTGTCCACGCCCGCCCTGGAGACCATCGTCGACCTCGGCCGCAGCCGGCTGGAGATGATGCTCAAGGTCCTCGACGTCGACGGCGCCGTCCGCCGGGTCAAAGGCGGCTGGCAGGCCACCGGCGAGCCGTGGGCGTACGACACCGAGCGCTACTCCCGCATCGCCGCCGAGCGCCGCGCCGAGCAGGAGGCCATGCTCGGCTACCTCACCACGACCGAGTGCCGCGAGCAGTACCTCCGCCGTCTCCTCGACGACGACTCCGCCCAGCCCTGCGGCCGGTGCGACAACTGCACGGGCCGGCACCGCTCGCCGGAGATCGCCGCGCCCGCCGTCGAGAGCGCCCGCGCCCGGCTGACCAGGCCGGGCGTCACGGTGGAGGCACGCCGCCAGTGGCCGACCGGCCTCGACGACCTGTCCGGCCGGATCAAGCCGGAGCTCGGCGCCGAGCCGGGCCGGGCGCTCGGCCGCCTCACCGACATCGGCTGGGGCAACCGCCTGCGCGAGCTGCTGGGCGGCCCCGACGGGCCGCTGCCCGACGACATGTTCCGGGCCGTGACCCAGGTGCTGGCCGCGTGGGACTGGCGGGAGCGCCCGGTGGCGGTGGTCAGCATGCCCTCCGCGAGCCGTCCGCAGCTCGTGCGCGGGTTCGCCGAGCGGCTCGCCCAGGTGGGGCGGCTGACCTACCTCGGCGAGCTGGGCTACCGCTCGGGGCCGCCCGGCCGCCAGTTCAACAGCGCCCAGCGCGTACGCGCGGTCAGGGCGACGCTGGCCATGCCCCGCGACCTGGGCGCGGCGGTGGCCCAGTGCGGCGGTCCGGTGCTGCTGGTGGACGACCAGGTCGACACGGGCTGGACCATGACGCTCGGCACGGCCCTCGTCCGCCACGCGGGCGCCCCGGCCGTCCTGCCCCTCGCCCTGGCCACCACCTCCTGAGGGGGCGGCTCCCGAGAGCCGCCTCTCAGAGGTACGAGCCTCAGAGGGCCGATGTACGGCCGGGCGCCCAGAGCCCCCACCTCCAGCACCCGGGCGGTGCAGAACTCCGCCACCCGGCGCGCGGACTCGGCCTCGCGGCGGAACCGGCGCACGGCCTGCTCGTCGTCGGCGAAACGGGCGTGCAGCAGCTTGATGGCCACGCGCTCGCCGGACGGCGCGGAACCCAGGTAGACGCTGCCCTGGCCGCCCTCACCGAGGAAGCCGATGACCTGGTAGGCGCCGATCGCCACGGGGTCGCCTGGCCGTAACGGCCGCACGCCGAGCATTCATCTCCTTCGTCGTGCCCTCACCGTGCCGCACAGGGGCCGAACCGCGGCCACGCGGGAGATATCACGATACGACCGGAGACGTCGGCCCGCACTAGAGCCGCGGACGGGCTCCCAGATGCATGATCGCCTTGGCGGCGAGGCGGCAGCCCGCGGCCAGGGACTCGGCCGGCGGCTTGTTCTCCAGCCACGGCGGCAGGAACCCGGCGCAGAACGCGTCGCCCGCTCCCGTGCCGTCGACGATCCGGTCGACCGGCTCCGCGGGCACGTGGACCGGGTCGGGACTGCCGTTGCCGAACCACAGCGCCCCGTCGGCGTTCATCTTGATGACGACCTGCGGGAAGAACGCCGTCAGCACCTTGGCCGCGGCCTCCGGCTCGTCGCGGCCGGTCAGCACCTTGGCCTGCTCGGCGTTCGCGAGCAGCAGCTTGGCGCCGCTCGTCCACTCCAGGAACGGCTCGGCGCCCGTGCGCTCCAGCGGTGCGGACGAGGCGCAGTCGACCGAGATCGACATGCCCGAGCGGCGGGCCATGTCGAGCGCCGCGAAGCCGGCGTCGCGGGAGCCCTCGTTGATCAGCGTGTAGCCGGACAGGTGGAGGTGGCCGCCGCCGTTGAACAGGTCGCGCGGAAGGTCCTCGGGGGAGAGCGCGGCGTTGGCGCCGGGATCGGACAGCATCGTGCGCTCGCCCTTGTGCGTGACGAGCACCACGCAGGTGCCGGTCGGCCGTTCGGGGTCCATGACGAGGCGCGCGTCGACGCCGTAGCCCATGAGCTCCATGTCGCGGTTGCGCCCGGTGATGTCGGCGCCGCGGCGGCCGATGAACGCCACGTCCGCGTTCTCGACCGCGAGCCAGGAGGCGATGTTGGCCCCCGAGCCGCCACCGTGCATGGTCACGATCGCCGGGGTGTCGCTCGCCCTGGCGAGCGCATAACGGGCGCGCGCGACCGCGTCGGTCATGAGATCGCCCACCACGACGACCCGCGTCATGATGTCACCACCTTGCTGCCTTCAGAACGAGCCGGTCACGGCAAAACGCCACCGCAAAACTAACAGCTTCGGGGCGGCCCGTGGGGCGGTCCTCGAACACCGGTCCGCAGTCGATGCACAAGCGTTGCCAACAGGCCCTGAGGTCTGGAGACGGGGGACGCGGGATCGGTCCCGGGACGGCGCGGGGATTAGTCTCGGGACTGTGCAGGCTCAGGCTCAGTACCCCGCTCACTGGGAGGCCGACGTCGTCCTCGCCGACGGCGGCACGGCTCACGTCCGCCCGATCCGGCCCGCCGACGCCGACCGGCTGCGCTCCTTCTACTCCCGCCTGTCCGACGAGTCGATCTACTTCCGCTTCTTCGGGCCGCGCCCGCGGCTGTCGGACAAGGAGGTGGCCTGGTTCACGACCGTCGACTACGTGGACCGGGTCGCGCTGATCGCCACCATCGGCACCGAGATGGTGGCCGTCATCCGCTACGACCGGGTCGAGCCCGGCGAGGCCGAGGTGGCGTTCCTGGTCGAGGACGCCCACCAGGGCCGCGGCGTCGCCTCGGTGCTGCTGGAGCACCTGGCCGCCACCGCCCGCGAGCGCGGCATCGAGCGCTTCGTCGCCGACGTGCTGCCCGCGAACATGAAGATGATGGGCGTGCTGCGCCAGGCCGGTTACACCGCCGAGAGCAGCTTCGCCGACGGCGTGGTCCGCATGACCCTCGACCTCACCCCGACCGAGACCTCGGCCGAGGTGACGGCCTCGCGCGAGCACCGCGCCGAGGCCCGCTCGATCGCGCGACTGCTCACGCCCGGCTCGGTGGCGGTGATCGGCGCCTCGCGCGAGCCGGGCGGCGTCGGCCAGGCCGTGCTGCGCAACCTGCTGGCCGCCGACTTCACCGGCCCCGTCTACCCGGTCCACCGCGAGGTACGGGCCGTGGCGGGCGTCCGGGCCTATCCGAGCGTGTCGGCCATCGACGACACCGTGGACCTCGCCGTGGTCGCCGTGCCCGCCGAGAGCGTGGCCGACGTGGTCAAGGAGTGCGCGGAGAAGGGCGTCCACGGGCTCGTCGTGGTGTCGTCCGGGTTCGGCGAGACCGGGGAGCAGGGCCGGGCCCGCCAGGACGAGCTGGCCCGCATCGCCCGCGCGTACGGCCTGCGCATGGTCGGCCCGAACTGCCTGGGCATCGCCAACACCGACCCGGCCGTGCGGCTGAACGCCACGCTCGCGGCGACCGTGCCCGGCCGGGGCCGGGTGGGGTTCTTCAGCCAGTCGGGCGCGCTCGGCACGGCGCTGCTCCAGCGGGTGGCGCAGCGCGGCATGGGCATCTCGTCGTTCGTGTCGGCGGGCAACCGGGCCGACGTGTCGGGCAACGACCTGCTCCAGTACTGGGAGGAGGACGACGCCACCGAGGTGATCCTGCTCTACCTGGAGTCGCTGGGCAATCCGCGCAAGTTCACCCGGCTGGCCCGCCGGATCTCCCGCAGCAAGCCGATCGTCGTGGTCAAGAGCGGCGGCACTCCGGCCGGGCACTCCGCGCGCGAGCTGCGGCTGCCGGACTCGGCGATCAGTTCGCTGTTCGAGCAGGCCGGCCTGATCCGTGTGGACGACCTCATCCAGCTCTTCGACGTGGGCCAGCTCCTCGCCTACCAGCCGCTGCCCGCAGGGCCGCGCGTCGGCCTGGTCACCAACTCCGACGCCCTCGGGCTGCTGGCCGCCGACGCCTGCGTGGCGGCCGGCCTGTCACCCCGGCCGCCCGCGAACCTCGGCGCCTCGGCCGGGGCCGCCGAGTTCGGCGCGGCGCTGGCCGGGCAGCTCGCCTCCGAGGAGGTGGACGCGGCCATCGTGATCTACACGCCGCCGATCCCCGGGGCCGGGGAGGAGGTGGCGGCCGAGTTGCTGCGGGTCTCGGAGGAGTGCGGGAAGCCCGTGCTGGCCACGTTCGAGGGGCATCTCGGGATGCATCCGGCGCTCCGGGTGGGCGCCACGCCGTCGCGCGGGTCCGGGGCGGCGCGGGTCACGCCGTCGCGCGGTTCGATCCCGTCGTACGCGGCGCCGGAGGAGGCCGTGCGGGCCCTGGCCCACGTCGCGCGGTACGCCGCCTGGCGCTCCCGGCCCATGGCGCCGCCGCCCGAGCTGGACGACGTCGACACGGCCCGTGCCCGCGACCTGGTCACCCGCGCCCTCGCCACGCCGCAGGCCGTCGACGGCCGCCCGGAGGAGGAGGCGGTGGACGTGGACGCCGCCGAACTGCTCTCCTGCTACGGCCTCGACGTGTGGTCCGCCGAGGTGGTCCGCTCGCCGGACGAGGCGGTCGAGGCCGCCCGGCGGCTGGGCTGGCCCGTGGTGCTCAAGGTCGCCGACCCCGACGCCTCCCGCCGGGCCGGCACGGTACGGCTCGGCCTGGAGAGCCCCGACAGCGTCCGGCACGCGTACACCGAGTTCGCGGGCCGTCTCGGCGAGGGCGTGGAGCTGGCCGTGCAGCGCATGGCGCCCCAGCCCGCGGTACCGACGGTGGTGGGCGTCGTCGAGGACCCGGCGTTCGGGCCGATCGTGTCGTTCGGGCTGGGCGAGGTGACGGCGCGGCTCCTGCTCGACCAGGGGTTCCGGCTGGCGCCGCTCACCGGGGAGGACGCCGCTGCGCTGGTGCGCTCGGTGCGGGCCGCGCCGCTGCTGTTCGGCGAGTACGGCTACCCTCCCGTGGCGGTCGACGCCCTGGAGGACCTCCTGGTCCGGGTCGGGCGGCTGGCCGGCGACCTGCCGGAGGTGGCCCGGCTGGACCTCGACCAGGTGCTGGTGGGGGAGTCGGGCGTCATCGTGCTCGGCGCCCGCGCCACCGTCCGCACGCCGCCGGGCCCGCGCCTCGACGGGGGCCCGCGCCGCCTGTCCTGACCCGCGCCGGCCGCGTGGGGCGTCCTGGCGCGGCCGTACGAGTTGAGACGTTATAGAGCGTTATGTACGGCGGGTGAGGGCGGCGCGCCGTCCTGGCAGGATGGACCCATGAGGGAAACCCGAGTCTCAGCCGCGGGCCTGCGCGAAGCGATCGAGCGCAGCGGCTACTATCCCGACCTCGTCACCGATGCGGTCGAATCCGCGCTGGGCAAGGAGGCCGTCACTGCCTTCGTGGTGCACCACGAGGCGACGTTCGACCCGGCCATGGAGGTGCGCAGGCACGTCACCGTCCTGGTGCTGACCGGCACCCGGCTCCTGGTGTGCCACACGGACGAGCACCCGGCCGTCGAGGGCGTGTCCGCCTCGCACGCCTCCACCACCACCGAGGCCGTGCGCCTCAGCCGCATCCAGTCCGTCGCGGTCACCCGGGTCGTCCCCGACCCCGCCTCCTACGCCCCCGGGGTGCCGCCCACCGAGGCGACGCTCACGATCGGCTGGGGCGCCATCGCCCACGTCGACCTGGAGCCCGCCACCTGCGGCGACGAGAACTGCGAGGCCGACCACGGCTACACCGGCGCCATCACGGCCGACGACCTGTCGCTGCGCGTCAGCGAGGCCGCCGACGGGCCCGAGGCGGTCTCCCACGTGCTCGCCTTCGCCAAGGCCCTGTCGGAGGCCACGGCCCGCGCCGCCTCCTGACCCGCCCTCCGCTCGCCTCCCCGGTTCGCGGCGGCCCGCCTTCCCGGTTCGCGACCCACACCGGGGAGGCGGCCGGTCGCGCCTCGGAACATCGGCCGGTGCCGCCTCGAAGGCCGGCCGGTCGTGCCTCGGAACGAGCGCCGTACGTGGTTAAGCTCGGAGAATGGCCGACACCGCCCCTCTGATCCCCGCGTACGGCGGGTCGTCGCTGGCGGACCTGCCGCGGGCGCTGCTGGCCGCCCTCGCCCCCGCCGCCGCATTTGGCGCGCCCCCCTCCGAGCCCGGCGCGCCCCCCACCGAGCCCAGCCTGGTCCCCGCCGACCCCGGCCTGATCCGTGTCGAGCCCGCCCGCGCCGTCTGCGTCCTGCTGATCGACGGCCTCGGGGCCGAGGCGCTGCGCGCCCACGCCGGCGCGGCGCCGTTCCTCTCCCAGGGCATGCGACCGGTGACCGCGCCGCTGACGGCTGGTTTCCCGGCCACCACCGTCACGAGCCTGTCCTCGCTCGGCACCGGCCTGCCGCCCGGCGAGCACGGCATGATGGGCCTGACCCTGGCCGTGCCCGGCACCGGCCTGCTGTTCAACTGCCTGCGCTGGACCCTGCCCGACGGGCTGGTCATGGACCCGCGCGTGTGGCAGCCCGCCCCCACCGTGTTCGAGCGGGCCCGCGACGCGGGCATCATGGCCGCGTACGTGGCACCGGGCGAGTTCGAGGGCAGCGGCCTGACCGAGGCCGTCTACCGGGGCGTGCGCTACCTCGCCGCCGGCACCGTGGACGAGCGCGTCGAACGGGCCCGCGAGGCCCTGCGCGAGACGCCCGCGTACGTGACCGTCTACTACGGCGACCTCGACTCCGCCGGCCACCACACCGGCTGGGGGAGCGAGGAGTGGCTGCGGCGGCTCGCGACCGCCGACCAGCTCGCCGAGCGGCTGGCCGGCGCGCTGCCGGGCGGCTGCGCCCTGTACGTCACCGCCGACCACGGCATGGTCAACGCCACCGACAAGCTCGACGCGGAGAGCGATCCGGCGCTGCGGCACGGGGTGGCCATGCTGGGCGGCGAGGCGCGGGCACGCCACGTCTACGCCGAGGAGGGAGCCGCCGCCGACGTGCTCGCCGCCTGGCGCCAGACGCTGGCCGGCCGGGCCTGGGTGGTGCCGCGCGAGGAGGCGGTCGAGGCCGGATGGTTCGGGCCCGCCGTACGGGCCGAGTGGCTGCAGCGCCTCGGCGACGTGCTGGCCGTGCCGTACACCGACCTGGCCCTCGTCGCGCCCCGCGCCCACCCGCACGAGGCGGCCTTCATCGGCTACCACGGCTCGATGACGGCCGCCGAACAGTACGTGCCGCTGCTGGAGGCGAGCACGCGTTGACCAGTCCCGCGATCGGGACGCCCGACCATGAGGAGCCGAGATGAGCCCGCTGATCAGCCCTGCCGAACTCGCCGCGCTCGACGGCGTGACCGTGCTCGACGCCCGCTCGCGGCTCGGCGGTCCGCCCGCGATCGGGCTGTACCGGGAGGGGCACCTGCCGGGCGCCGTCTACTGCGACGTGGACGCCGACCTCGCCGCACCGCCCGGCCCCGGCGGCCGGCACCCGCTGCCCGACGCCGGCCCCTTCGAGGCCGCGATGCGGCGGCTCGGCGTCGGCAACGCCCGGCCGGTGGTCGTCTACGACGACGCGAGCTCGACGATCGCGGCGCGCGCCTGGTGGACGCTGCGCTACTTCGGCCACCAGGACGTCCGGGTGCTCGACGGCGGGCTGCCCGCGTGGGTGGCGGCGGGCCTGCCGACGGTGACCGAGTTCCCCGAGGTGGAGCCGGGCGACTTCACCGCCAAGCCCGGCGGCATGCCCATGCTGACGGCCGACGAGGCCGCGGCGCTGGCCGCTGAGGGGGTGCTGCTCGACGCCAGGGCCGCCGAGCGGTACCGCGGCGAGACCGAGCCGATCGACCCCGTGGCGGGGCACATCCCGGGCGCGGTGTCGGCGCCGACCGTCGGGAACGTGGGCCCGGACGGCCGCTTCCTGCCGCCGGAGGAACTGCGGGCGCGGTTCGCCGGGCTCGGGGTGAGCGACGGGGTGCGGGCCGGGGCCTACTGCGGGTCGGGGGTGACGGCCGCGCACCAGGTGCTGGCCCTGGAGCTGGCGGGACTGCCGGCCGCACTGTACGTCGGTTCGTGGTCGAACTGGGTGGCCGACCCGACCCGCCCGGTCGCGACCGGCTGACCCGGGTCCGGTCTCGACGGGCCGCCGCCCCGAGCCTGGATGGGCCGTCCCCCGGGCTGGTGCGCCGGCTCGTCACCCCTGGTTCGTGTGCGAGGTCAGGCCGGGGGAGTGAGGCGGCGGTGGCCCGCGCCGAAGCAGGCGAAGCCCGGCACCTCCGTCTTCGCCGAGGCCGCGGCCAGGGCGGACGCGGGCGACTCGCCGCGGGCCAGCAGCTCGTGGAAGAGCGTCATCACGGCCAGCGCGTCGTCGTCGCGCACCGGCACCATCCCGGCGACGACGCAGGCCGTACCCCTGGCCAGGAACGCCCCGGCCAGCCCCAGGGGCGCGCCCTCGGCGGGGACGCGCGCCATCCCGGAGTCGCACGCCGACAGCACCACGAGCCGCGGCGACCGGGGCAGCCGCAGCAGGTCGTACGCCATGAGCGGCCCGTCGTCGAGCGTGATGGACGACAGCAGCGGGCTGCGCGCGTGGAACACCCCGTGCGCCGCCAGGTGCAGCACGTCCGCGGAGGCGAGCGCCTCCATCACCGGCCCGGTGCGCGCCGGCCCGAGCGCATCTGACTGAACAACCCGACCAGCGTGGCGCGTTCGGCCGGGGACAGGCCCGCCAGGACCTGGCACGACGACAGGGCTGACAGG
>NZ_JBFAIA010000179.1:0-16979 GCF_040654455.1 Nonomuraea sp. NPDC050691 | reverse complement strand
ATCGCTCGTTTGAGCAGGGGTAAGGCTTTGTGCAGGCGCTTGTTGTATCCGGACTGGCCGGGCAGGTAGGGAAAGGCGCCGGGCAGATGTGCGGGAACGTAGCGCAGCCAGCGGGTCTGGGAGTGCACGCCGAGCAGGACCTGGGCCACCGCCAAAGTCAGCAGCTCGGCGTCGGTCAGTCGGGGTGGTCGTCCTAGCCGGGGTGATTCGCCCAGCCAGTCGTCGATCTTCACGTACAGTGCGGTCAGAAGGGTGTTGAGGTCGTTCATCACACATCGATCCTCGACACCCTTCGTCGTACCTGCACTCCGAACGACTTAGGACTTACTCGTCTAGCCGCTTGGTCCAGGCGGGCACGGCCGGAGCGGGGTGGCCGCGATCGCGGCACCAGGCCAGCCGCGCCAACATGCACGTACGCCGCGCAGGCGCTGCGCCGCTACGAAGGCTCCGGTGCGAAGAGATAGGACAGCCGCTCGACCAGCTCCGCGTAGGTGCCTTCTGCGGCCACGCGTCCCTCTTCCAGGAGAACGATGTGGTCGACTCGGCGGATGGTGGACAGGCGGTGGGCGATGACGAGGGTGGCGCGGCCGGCGGCGGCTTCCTGGAGCGCCTCGGCCAGGCGGGCCTCGTTGTCGGGGTCGAGGTTGGCCACCGCTTCGTCCAGCACCAGCACCGGCGCCTGCGTGGCGATCGCCCGGGCGATCGCCACCCTGGCACGCTGGCCACCCGAGAGCGTGACGCCTCGCTCGCCGACCGGAAGCTCCGGATCGATGGCGAGCTGGGCGGTGCGCAGAGCGCTCGCCACGTCGGCGTCCGGGGCGCCGAGCCGGACGTTCTGCTCGACGGTGCCGGCGAACAGGTGAACGTCCTGCGGCACCACCGTGACATGCTGATGCAGGTCGGCGATCCGCGGCAGCGGCACCCCGCCGACCAGGATGCGTCCGCCGCCCGGCTCCCAGAAGCGCAGCAGCAGTGACACGCACGTGGACTTGCCCGCTCCCGAGGCGCCGACCAGGGCGACGGTCTTGCCGTTCGGCACCCGGAAGGACACCCCGCGCAGCACCTCGGGCCCGTCGTGGGTGTACCGGAAGCGTACGTCCTCGAAGATGACGTCCGGCCTGGCGGAAACCTCGAGCACCTCGCGCGGCGGCGGCACGTTGGCGGGCGCGGTCACCAGCGTGTGGACCCGGTCGGCGGCCGCACGCAGGGTGCCGTACTCCTTGAGCAGCAGCGCCACCTGCGCCGCCGGCCCCAGCGAGCTGGCGGCCAGCACCATGGCCACCGGCGCGTCCGCCGGCGTTCGGATCACCGTGGAGACCAGAAGCAGCGTCCCCGCGGCCGCTACGGCGACGAGCAGATCGGTGAGGGCCGCCTCCAGACCGCCCCTCGCCGCGTTCGCCGCCTGGGCTCGGGCAAGGCGGCGCGTCTTGAGCGCCAGGAACCTCCTGCGGCGCTCCAGCGCGCGGAAGGCGGTCAGCTCGCGCATTCCCTGCACCGTGTCGACCACGTCGGAGGTCAGCTCGGCGGTGGCGGCACGCAACTCGTCACCCTGCCGGCGAGAGGTCTTGCGCAACCACAACGGCACGGTCAGCACGCACGCCGCCAGCGGCAGCGAAACGACGAGCAGCAGCGGGTCGATCGTCGCGGCCGCCACGCTGCCCGCTGTCAGCACCGTGCCGGCGGTGATGAGCTGCGCCAGTGTGTGCGCGAAGAGCCACTCGAGGGTCTCGATGTCCGACAGCACCGCCGCCGACAGGTCCCCGCTGCGGCGACCCAGCATGCGGGCCGGGGTGATCCTGGCGACCGCGTCGAAGACCTGCCCCCTCAGCCTGGCCAGCACCAGGTACGCCAGATCGTGCGCCACGTACGTCTCCCACCACGCCCCCAGCGTCGCCACCGCGACCAGCCCCCCGAGTACCGCGCCGGCCACGTCGAGCGGCGTGATCTGGCCGCCGATGACCCGGCCCACCAGCCAGGCGCCGGTCACGGCCGCGCCGAGCACGGCCAACTGGCCGAGCAGGTTCGCGACCAGAGTGGAGAGGAAGGCCCGGCGGTGTCCGCCGACGGCGCCCGCGAGCCAGCGGATGGACGGCGTCATGCCACGGCCTCCAGCACGGTTCCGTTCTCCAGGATCACCACGTGATCGGCCTGACGGATGGTGTCGGGCCGGTGGGCGATCATCAGGCAGGTACGGCCACGCCGTACCTCGGCCAGGGCCTGCTCGGTACGCGCGTCCACGTGCGAGGTGGCCTCGTCGAGCACCAGCACGGGGGCGTCGGCCAGCAGCGCGCGCGCGATGGCCAGGCGTTGCCGTTGCCCGCCCGAGAGCGTCGTCCCCCGCTCCCCCAGGCGCGTGTCGTAGCCGTCGGGGAGTTCGGCGATGAAGTCGTGGGCGGCGGCCAGTCGGGCGGCGGCGGCCAGTTCCTCGTCGGTGGCGTCAGGGCGGGCCAGTCGCAGGTTCTCCGCCACCGTGCCGTGGAAGAGGTAGGTGTCCTGGGCCACGACCGCGATGCCGCCGCGCAGCGCGTCGAGCGTGAGGTCGCGTATGTCCATTTCGCCGATGCTGATCGTTCCTTGGCCGGGGTCGTAGTGGCGTTGCAGGAGGGCGGCGAGCGTGCTCTTGCCCGCGCCGGACGGGCCGACCAGCGCCACGGTCCGGCCGTGCTCGACGGTGAAGCCGACGTCGCGGACGGCAGGGTGTTCCGCGCCTGGATAGGTGAACGTGACGCCTTCGAACCCGATGGTGTGCACGGCGGGGAAGCCGTTCCGCGTGCCTCGGTCTTCGACGGCCGGGGACGCCGACAGCAGGGCTTCTATGCCGTCGACCGCCGTTATACCGAGATATCCGGCATGCCAGGCGTCGGAGAGGTTCTTCACCGGGCGGAAGCACTCCACGGTGATCACCAGAACCGCGAACGCCTCCCACGCGCTGCCCGTCGTCGTCGCGGCCAGAATCGCCCCGGCCGTGCCGGCCTGGATGAACAGAGCGCTGATCCCCGTCTCCACCAGCGACATCCTGAGCTGGCGCATGGTGGTGACATAGAGGTCGTGCGCCCGGGCGCCCAGCCGCTTACCCAGCGTGCCGACGGCCCCGAACGCCCGCAGGGTGGCCATGCCCTGCATCGCCTCCAGATAGTCGGAGGCCAGTTCGGCGAAGGCGGTCCAGCGGCCGCGCCCCCGCTTGAGCAGCGTGGCGTCCCAGAACCTGGGAATGACCAGGACGCTCGCCACGGCGACGGCCAGGATCGCCGCGGCTGTCGCGTTGACCGTGAACAGCCATCCGACCAGAGCCACCGGCACGCAGAAGGTGACGACGATCTGCGGCAGATAACGGCTGTAGTAGGGATCGAGGCCCTCCACGCCGTCGACCAGCGTGGTCTGCACGTGGCCGGTGCGGGCGCCGGTCAGCTGCGCGGGTCCCAGGCGTCCGAGGTGGACGATCAACCGGTCACGCAACCTGGCCTTGACCAGCGCGCCCGCCCATACGGTCACCGACTCCCTGGCCCACAGCAGCACGGCCCTGGTGACGATCACCGCGAACGTCCATGCCACCAGGTTCACCCCAGCGGGGACGTCGCCACGCACCAGGGCGGCAAGGGCGGCGGCGAGCAGGACCGCCTGGGCTACGTACGCGGCGCTGACGGCCAGGCCCAGCCCCACACAGGCCGCGATCGGCCCCTTCACACTGCCGGCCAGCTGCAGCAGCCGGCGATGAACGATCACGTGCAGTCCTTCCCCGCAGCGGTCCCCGCCCCTTGAGGTGACGAGCACGTAGATGGTAATGATTTTCACTGCTACTGGGAAATGATTGTCATGTTCGACCGTTTAAAAACGATTGTCGTTTTCAGTAGTATGCCGTGCCGTGTACACACGTTCGCCTGCGCACTCCTCCACCTCTGACCCTCCGACGGCAGTGCCCGCTCATGCCCGGCGTCGTCTGGCGCGGCGCACCGGGCTGATGTGTGTGGCGCTCTTGGGCACAGCGTGTGCTCTGGTCGTGCTGTCCGGTGCGGTCGGATCGGTGTCGGTGAGCCTGGTGCAGGCGGCTCAGATCGTGATCGGACACCTGGTTCCCGGGATGCCGTGGATGTCGGACGGGACGTTGACGCTGCTGCAGGACCAGGCGGTGTGGCAGTTCCGGCTGCCGCGGACGCTGCTGGCGGCGCTGGCCGGTGCCGGGTTGGCGCTGGCGGGCGCGTTGATGCAGGTCACCGTCCGCAATCCGCTCGCCGAGCCCTACATCCTGGGCGTGTCCTCGGGGGCGAGCGTCGGGGCGGTGCTCGTGATCGTGTTCGGTTCGGCCGCGTTGGGCGGATTGTCGTTGAACGTCGCCGCGTTCGCGGGCGCGTTGGCAGCGTGTATAGGCGTGGGCGCGCTGGCGCGCAAGAACGGGACGTTGTCGCCCACGCGGATGATCCTGGCGGGTGTCGCGCTGGGAACCATGCTGAGCGCGGTGACGAGCTATCTGACGATCTCCACGGATGCGCAGAACGTCGTCAGCGTGCTGTTCTTCCTGCTGGGGAGCGTGTCGGCGGCCTCGATGCCGAGCCTGATCGGCCCGGCTGTCGCGCTCCTGGTCGCAGGGGTGATCGCGGCGCTGCTGACGCGGTCGCTGAACGCGCTGCTGACGGGGGACGAGTCGGCGGTCTCGCTGGGGGTGAACGCCTCCCGGCTGCGCGGGCTGCTGCTGGCGGTGGCGTCGTTGCTGACCGGCACCGTGGTCTCGGTCGCCGGCGGGATCGGGTTCGTCGGGCTGGTCGTCCCGCACATCGCGCGGATCGCGGTCGGTGCGGACCATCGGCGGATGCTGCCGGTGACGGGGCTGGGCGGGGCGGTGTTCCTGATGACCGCGGACCTGCTGGCGCGCACGGTCGCGGCGCCGACGGAGATCCCTCTGGGCATTCTCACCGCATTCGTCGGCGCTCCGTTCTTCTTGTGGTTGATGCGGCGGGACGGCGCCGAGCGTGCGGGGTTCGGCCGATGAGGGTGGAGTTCGACGACGTCACCGTCACCCTCGGTGGCCGCGACGTGGTGCGGCAGGCGTCGCTGATCGTCGAATCGGGCACGATGGTGGGCCTGGTAGGGCCGAACGGCAGCGGAAAATCCTCGCTCCTGCGCACGCTCTACCGTGCGCTGAAGCCACGGCAGGGCACGGTAGCCCTTGACGGGCAGGACGTGCGGCGCCTGAGCGGCAGGCAGGCGGCACGAGCGGTCGCGGTCATGCTCCAGGACCCGCCGACCGACTTCGACTTGAGCGTCCACGAGACGGTGCTGCTCGGCCGTGCCCCGCACCGCGCCTCCTTCGGCCGGGACACCCCGGAGGATGTGCGCATCGTGGACGAGGCGATGCGCCGCGCCGAGATCACCGACCTCGGCGACCGCATGGTCGCCACCCTCTCCGGAGGCCAGCGGCAGCGCGTCATGCTCGCCCGCGCCCTCGCCCAGGAGAGCCCGGTACTGGTGCTGGACGAACCGAGTAACCATCTCGACATCAGCCACCAGCACGAGTTGATGAGCACGGTGCGCAGTCTCGGCCGCACGGTGCTCGCCGCCCTCCACGACCTGAACCTCGCGACCCAGTACTGCGACCGTGTCGTCGTGCTCGCCGCCGGTCGCATCGTCGCCGACGGGCCGCCGGCCCGGGTGTTCACCCCTGACCTGATCCGCACCGTCTTCGGCGTGGACGTCCGCGTCCTCGGCGACACCGACGATCCCGTCTTCGCCTTCCGCCGCCTCGATGTGCCATCCACCTCAGCAGAAAGCAGCGTCCGCTCATGACCCGCCTCTCTCGCATCCCCCTCCGATCCGCCGCCATCGCGAACGCCGCCCTGGCCCTGCTGATCGCCGGCTGCGGTTCCTCTGTGACGCAGGCCCCCAAGGAGGCCGCGGCCGCCGCGGTGACGCTGGAGAACTGCGGCCGGAAGGTCATCGTCGACGGCGTTCCAAAAGCAGCCGTCGGCATGCACCCGGCACAGACCGAGTTGCTGCTGCGTCTGGGGCTGGCCGACCGCATCGCCGGGCAGGCCCAGGCCAAGGCGCAGGCACTGCCGGAGGACGTGGCGCCGCTGGCCAAGGACATTCCGGTGATCGGCGACGTCACCCCTCCCAGCCGCGAGGTCCTGCTGGCCGTCGAACCGGACTTCGTCTACTCGCCCACCACCTACGAGTTCACCGCCGAGCAGGGCTTCGCGAGCATCGAGCAGCTCGAGCAGGCCGGAGCCTCCGTCTACGTTGCCACCGGCGGATGCAAGGACCGGCGCATGACCGGTGAGGTCACGGACCTGTTCACCGATTTGACGCACATCGGCGAGATCTTCGGCGTTGAGGACACCGCCGCCGAACTCATCGCTCAGAGCCGGGCCGGCCTCGACGAGGTCGCCAAGGCGATCGCCGACGCGGACAAGTTGCGCGTCGCGCAGGTGTACGTCGATGGCACCACTCTGCAGGCCATCGGCGCAGGCGTCGAATACGACATCCTTCGCCGGGCCGGGGCCGACAACGTCTACACGCCCGATCAACCGGCGTTCGCCAAGTTCTTCGCCGCGACGATCACCCCCGAGTCCCTCGCGGCCGAGCAGCCCGACGCGCTGGTCTTCTCGGTGTCCGACGAGAAGCACGAGGCCGCGACCCGCAAGTACCTCACCACTACCTTCCCGGACATGCCGGCGGTGCGCGAGGGCCGGCTGATCGCGGTCCCCAGCGCCGACGTGTTCCCCGGGACGCTGGGCAACATCTCGATCGTGCGGCAGATCGCGGAGCAGCTCTACCCCGACGCGTTCCGGCCGTGATCAGTCCGGGGACGCATCGGCCGCATCAGGCTCGTGGGCAACGGCCTCGCGATCAAGATGAGCGTGTGGTCGTACCGATGGAAGGTCGGATCGAGTGCCACGGAACCCTTGGAGGGGCGATCAACAAGCACCGCCGAGCTGCGTAGTCCGATCGAAAAGCCCCCAGCTCAACCACACGCGCGAGTTCTGACGCCCTACACGTTCGCCTGCCTAGGGGAGGCAAGTAGTAGCAGGGAGAAAGCCCAGCTCAGAGCCAAGATGGGAGGCGAGGAGTGGTAGGGCGCCCGGGGCTCGAACCCGGAACCTACGGATTAAAAGTGGATGTTGCTTTCGTCTGCGGCTTGCGTCGTGACCTGCGGGGGAGCACCGGCGTGATGAAGCGCTCCCCGTCCCGTTCGGGCCATTCTTGAAACGGCCGGACTGAAGTTGACGGGATCCCGTCTGATCGTTGAGATCGGACGGGATCTTGTCGTTTCAGGGGTTTCCGAATCGGGTTCGTCCTGGTGCGGGGACTGCGGAGTCAGCGTCTGGGAAGGCCCGGGTGGTGTCAGGCCGCTGGTGGGGAGCGAGATCCGGCCGTTGGGCATGGCGACGCCGACGGTGAGTGGGGCGCTGCGACAGGGTGGCGGGTTTTGCGGCTTATGGGGTGGGTGGTGGCCTGCTCTGGCCTGCGGGTGGTGTGCCGTCGAAGGTCGCGGCTGGAGTCTGCGGCGTGTCAGCGAGTGTAACGGGCTCGTCTTGGGGCTGGTGGATGTGGCGCCACTGGTCGAGGAAGTGGTCGTTGGCGACGGTGACGAGCAGTGCGATGAGGATGGTCTGGGCGACGCGACCTGGGCGAGTCGGTTCTTGGGATCGCCGAGGTCGAGGTCGTGTCCCTTGAGCCTGCCGTTGAGGCCTTCGGTGTTGGCGCGGACAGACTTGTAGGTCCCGATCCAGGCGGAACTCAGGTAGGCCAGGTCCTGGCGGAACTTGTCGAGGTGGCCGAGATCGTCCTTGCGGACGGTGATGCTGTGCTGGCGGCAGATCTTCGGCAGTTGGTCGGCCTTCAGGTCGGGCTGTGGCGGCAGGACGCGGGGTTTGGCCGCAGGGTGGGCGGCCCGCTGCCGGGCGTCGGTCAGGTCGACCGGGGCGGGCCGGCTGGGGCCGCGCTGGTGGAGGCGGTCGAAGCGGGGGCAGGTGACCGACGGGGAGGTGCCCGCTGCCGGGCACTGGTAGCGGACGGCGCCGTCTGCGTTCGCGCCCTGTTTGAGACGCAGCAAGTACGGCTCTCGCGCGGCGATCAACGCGGTGAGCTCTTCCGACGGTGCGCGGATGGCGGCGTCGTCCAGGCCGGTGGTCGCCTGAGCAAGCCTGTCGGGCATCAGCGGGCAGGCCGGGGAACCGTCGATGAGAGGGGTGTCGTGGACGCTGCCCTGCACTCCCCGCTGATCCACTTTGTAATCGAGTGCGAGCCGGTAGCCGAGTTCGCGTGCTGGTTGAGCGAAGTGGCCGGGTTGCTGGTCGGTGTAGGCGCGGTCGGCGACGGCGAAGCCGGTGGGAAAGCCGAGCGTGGCCAGGGGTTTGAGGGTGGCGATGGCGTTGGCGCCGATGCGTTTGTGCGGGGTGTCGAGGACCAGGCCGAGCGCCAGTTGCGGGAAGGAGCCGAGCACTGTGCGAGTGCGGGCGGCGACGGTGAGGGTGACGCTGTAGCCGTACTCGGGTGGGCCGTTGCAGGCCGAGTGGTGCCAGCCTGCGGTGATCTCGGTGGAGGCGATCAGTTCCCCGGTGGAGCGGTGGGCGCGGGGTGGGCGGGCGAAGACCGGGGTGGCCGTGGTGTCGATGCCGACGTCGCCGCGGAAGTGGCGGAGGTAGCCTCGGCCTTTGGCCCGGCGCACTGGGGTGAGCACCAGCGCGGAGACGATGTCCTGCAGCAGTTCCCGCTTGCGCGAGTGTGCTGGGTCGTCGTCCTCCCAGGCGGTGGCCAGCGCGTCGGCCTGATGCTGGGGCAGGCGGGCGCGCCGGTCGTGGCGGGCGGGATCCAGCACGGTGGTCAGCCGGTCGAAGGCCCGGTAGAAGCGGCGGGAGGAGGCGAGCACCTGGTGGATGTCTTCGGGGCTGATGGCGGGCAGGCCGAGCCGGTGGCGTGCGGCGGCGGGCAGACAGAACGCGGCGATCCGCCAGGCCTCGACGAGCGTGGCCTTGCCGGTGTGGTTGATGGACAGCAGCAGGCAGGTCAGCACCGCGGCGATGGGCAGCCCAGGCGGGCCGGGCCTCGGGCCGGGTTCGGCAGCGATCAGCGGCATGATGCCGGAGTCGTCCAGCAACCGGGCGTAGTGACTGACGACGGCGTCGGGGATCTGTGCCGTCTGCTTAGCGGGTGGCCGGGGCCGGGTGGCTCGGGCTCGGGTGGTGCGCGGTGGCCAGGCGCGTGGCTGCGCCGTACTCACCTGTCCTGTTCGTCGGGCCTGCCGCGCAGCAGCGCGATCGCGGTGGGCTCGTCCAGGGCGGGGACGAAATGTTGGTAGCGGGCCAGCGCGGAGGTGCTCATCCCGGCCGCGGCGGCCACCACGCCCAGGTCGATGCGGGCGTTCAGCAGCTCGACGAGCCAGGAGGAGCGCAGCCGGCGCACCGACAGGGCGGGCAGGCCGCCGGTCGGGGCGTGGCGGGCCGTCCAGGAACTGAACAAGTTCTTGGCGTGCCGGGCAGCGCGCCTGGGCCGGAAGACGAAGGCATCGCCGGGCCGGTCGGTGGCGTGAACCAGGACGTCTTCCCAGGCAGCGCGGCAGACGATCAATCGCTGTGTGTCGGGGACGGTGACCACGATCGCGCCGGAATCCAGGTGGCGCAGATGAGCGGCGCGGACGGCGGCGACCTCGCCGGAGGTCAGGCCGCAGCCGCAGGCGAGCGCCATCACCGCCAGCGCGTCGCTTCTGGCCTGGCCGGGCAGGCGTTCGGCCCAGGAGCGAAGGCGGCCGAGCTGGGCCGGGGAGTACGGCGGGCTGACACTCTTCGGGGCTTTCATCGGGGGCGGCGCCTGTTCGCCGCGTTCCAGCCAGGCCAGGGTGGCGCGCATGTGCCGCAGCCAGCTGCGGTAGGTCTGCGCCGAACTCGGGGCCAGGTCGGTGCAGCCGGTCAGGACGAACGCGTCTATCGTCTCGTGCCGCAGCCACACTTCCGGGTCATCGGGCAGGCCGGAGCGGTGACACCACACGGCCAGGCGGGTGGTCGCGGTGAGCAGCCGTTGCACCCGGTAGGGGGAGCGGTCGGCGCTGGCGGCGACCAACATCCGCACGTGCCCGGCAATCTGTTCCATTCCGGCGGGGACTGCTGCGGCCGGTAGCCGGTGATCGTGGCCGAGATTTCCGCGTCGAGGGTCACACCCCATCCATAGCGGCAGAACAACCTGCCGTTACGCAGCGCGACGACATCCACCGAAAGGAGCCGTTTATCATGGTCGGAGGACGCGCGCGTTCCCGCTCTCCCCGGGAGTTGGCCGACGACCCGGAGAACTGGCCCCACGCCGACCTGTCCCATCACCCGGCCGCCGCCGTTGTCCAGGCCATCGCCGCCGCCCTGCAGAAAGTGATGGCCGAGCAGGGGTTGAGTTTCCGCCGCCTGGCTGAGGTGTCCGGAGTGAACCGGCAAACCGTCAACGACGTGGCCGTCGGGCGCTGCTGGCCCGATGTGGCCACCATCGCCCAACTCGAGGCCGGGCTGGCCATCCGGCTGTGGCCCACCCCGCCCACCCCGCCCACCGGGCCGAGGGGAAGCTGACTCACGCCGAACTCGTTTTCGCCCTGGTGAGGGCATCGCCGATCCCTTCCCGCCGCACTCCTGCCGGTGGCAGGGCAGGCGAAATCCGGGCTCGACGCCTCCCCAAGAGACCCCATCCGGGTTACTCTCGGAGACGCGGGAGCCACTGTCGGTAGCTCTGCTGGTCGCTCACGCAACCTTGGGTGCCGTCGAGGGCCTAATCTCGGCGGCACCCTGCTCATTCACGGCATGACGTGATCAGGCATGGGCGATCAATCGGCCTCCCTGTCCGGTGCGAAGCCGTTGATCCCGGCGGCGATCGCATAGAGACCGTCGGCTTCCCGGCACAGCCACCCGTCGCTCACCAGCCGCTGCAACCGCGACCGCATCCCCTCCACCTGGGAGCGGGTGTCCGGCTTGCCGATGGCCTGCACGATCTCCCGTGTCCGCATTTGCTCATCGGCCGTGGCCAGCAACGCCACCACCTGCTGCCGAAACCCCCGCAACGGCGGTAGGGGTGACGGCTCCTCTGCGGGGTCGAAGTGAGCCGCCTGGGACGATTCCTCCTCCGCGCCCGCGTCGTCTTCAGGCATGTCGGCGTCGCTGAGGTGATCGCCAGCGAACTCTGTCAGCGTCTCGCGCGTGATGGCCAGGCGCTGCAGTCGTTCCTCGACCGCAGCCAGTTGCGCCCGCAAGTCCTCGGCCTGCGTAGCGCAGCCGTCTCGGCCTGGGCCACGCGTTCCCACAGTGACGTCACCATCGCCTCCCACAGGAGAAGCCGCCGTACCCGCCCTGCCGCATTCACGCCATGCAGCCCAACAACTCCAAACTGTAAACGGCAAAGCACTGGCAGTCACTACGGGGCGTAAAGATCTTTCAGGCCATGCATCGTCAACGGTGGAACAGTCGAAAGGCGGGAGTTGATCCCGGCCGAGAGCGTGTTCGCGTTCCGGCACGCAGCGCTGCCCCAGCCAGGACTAGCCACCGCTCATGCGACTCACACGTCGATGACGTCGGCTTGTAAGCCTTTGATCGCTTCATACCAAGTATGGGTGTAGATCGACGAAGGGAGCATGGCCGGTGCGTCGTAAACAGGCGGAGTTCGCCACAGACTCTGCGGCGTTCGAGGCCTTCTACCGGCGGCACGTCGAAGGGATCACGCGATTCCTGGCCCGCCGGGTCGATGACCCCCATGCGGTCGCGGACCTGGTGGCGGATGTGTTCCTGGCGGTGATGGAGTCCGCTCACACCTACCGGCCGGGACGGGGCAGCGAGGTCGCGTGGCTGTATGGCGTAGCACGCAACACGCTCTCGGCCGAGCGGCGCCGGGCGTTGCGGGAGTCCCAGCTGACCGACCGCGTAAGCAGGCGGCGGCCACTGGACGGCGACGACATCGCCCGGCTGGAGGAGCGGATCGACGCGGAGCAGCCCGCTCGGCGGGCTTTCCAGGCCATGGCCGACTTGCCTGAGGGGGAACGCGCCGTGCTGGAGTTGGTCGTCATCGACCAGCTGACAGTCACCGAAGCCGCGAGCTCCCTCGGCATCCGGTCGGGGACCGCCATGGTGCGGCTGCATCGCGCGCGCCGAACGCTCAAGGAAGTGCCCTTCGTCATGGAAGGAAACGGCACATGAGTTTCGAGGAGCAGTTGCTGATGGATCTGAAAGTCGAATTCGCCGCGCGGGACGAACACCGTCGCCGTACTGTTCGCCGCGTGTCCTTGGGAGCGGCGGTGGCCGGCCTCGCCGCCGCGGCGGCCATCGCCGTACCGCTGATGACCGGCACGGAAAGCTCGGCGTACGCGGTGAGCAAGAAGGCGGACGGCACGGTGGGGGTCGAGATCCGTGAGTTCAAGGACGCCGACCGGCTGGAGCAGGATCTGAAGGCGGCGGGCGTCAGAGCGGACATCACGTACCTCGAGTCCGGCAAGCAGTGCCAGAAGAACAGAGGACGGAGCGTCCTGGCTCCGGACGGGCTCGTGACCATGCGGGAGGGCGGGCTGGATATCAAGCCTCAGCTCATCGGCAAGGACAAGACATTGGTGTTGGAGTTTGCCGGCAAACAGGACGATGAGAAGGAGCCCCCCGTAACCGGAAAGGTGTTCTGGAAGCTCGCCTCGCTCCTGGTCCCCGGCGATGTCGGCCCGTGCGTCGTCATCGACGACCCACAGTGGAACGATGACGGCAGCGACACATCAGGACGGCCGCCTGCGGGAAGCTAGCCCTCCGATACGGCGACGCCCGCGCTACCGTGCGGTCCGGCACCACGACCCAGGGCGCGGGCTTGTCCAGAGGCGGCGACAGTGGCCCGGTCTGCGAGCGGACCGGGCTGCGCGCGGGTACGAGGATCGTCCCCCGGCCGTGGTCGCGGCCAGGCGAGGCGGGTACTCCTCCTCTGCCACACGCGTGAAGTCTTCCCTGGGAAAGCAGTGCGACCGAAGATCGCTAGGGGCTGGGTGGACATTCACCGTATGAGCCGTCCGGGAAGCGATCACCGTCGCGATGGGAAGCGATCTTGACAAGCCTGCCTTATCGCAGGCCAATGACACTCGTGAACATCCCCGTTCCGCGTATGTTCCGGATCTTCACGGGCCGGGGACGTCAGCGGTAGGGGTAGATGTGGTCGGTGGATCCGATCAGAGCCGGACTGGCGAAACGGGCGGAAGGCAGATGGACGCCCGTGGCGCGTTCGGCAAGGGCCAGAGCGCTGGAGACGGGATCGTCGGGAAAGTCGGGCTGGTCGCCGTCGATGTCCATGCCGAGGTCCGCGACATCCGTCTGGAGCCGGTCGGGGTCGCCCCCCTTCCGAAGGGAATAGGCGTACAGGCTAAACCTGGTGATCAGCTGGCCGTCGACGCAGTAGGCGAAGCCGTCGTTCTTGATGTTCATGTACACCGAGGCCACGGCTGTACCTGTGGACAGCAGATGGGCCTTGTCGTAGACCGTTCTCGCCCAGCCGTACTCGATCAGGACGGTTCCTCCATCGGCCGTGTAGGCGGCGATGCCCTGTCCTGACCCGCTCGGAGATCCCGGGGTGACGCGAATCCGCCGCAGAGCTTCCCGTTCACCCGCCATACCCGACTGGTTACTGGTATTCAGGTCCGTGTGCGTCCGGCTGGGGGAGCCGGTTCGCCGAGGCGCGGGGCGCCCCGGGCGAGCTGCGGATGACCCCCGGGAGCGCCCCGGCCGCGCCCCCGTTCCGCCACTTCCTGGCACGCCGACGGCACGCACGATTTCAGGGCCGCAGGTCTGCGGGTGCGGCTGGCGCGGAACGCGCGAGCGCGGGCATTGCTGACCTCCGCCGTGGCGGCCGATCGCGCGGCAAGGCGACGTGGGAGGAGATCGCGGCGGCTCTGGACGTCAGCGCCGACGTCGCCGCGCGCCGTTTCCGGTCGCGATGAACCGCTGAGCGGGACCGCCCGCACGAGTAAGCCGCTGCGCGCCGGCTGACCTCCCCCGGCACGACCGAACCCCGCGCCGCATGTCCGCGCAGAGTGACCGCCCGGTCGCTGATATGCAGGAGGCGCGGGCCGGCTACTGGAGGGTTGTCCGGCCCGCGTACGGCGCGGGGCGTCCCGGTGGGTTCACAATCACGGGGCGCCCGCGTTCCGCCACGCCCGCCGAGATCGCTGCTCTAGCGTTTCGTTGATACGCCATCGCGCGGCGGTGCCCGATGTGGCATTTGCGTGTCGAGGCGTGATCCCAGCCGATGTGAGCAGATGTCGGCGCCCATATTCCTGCGGCCGGACGCAAGACGGCGCATCGCTTGGCTAAGGCTCGCTGGTGGACACATCGTTCCAGGTCACAGTGCATGTATGGGTTTGGCCGGAAAAGGCTCGGGAAGGGGGCAGGTTCAACGAGATTCAGACAATTATCCCAATGTAGGGATAAAGGGGATATAGACATGACAAACCCTCGTGTAGGGCAAAATCAGGCAACCGAACACTCATATCTGAGCGGACGTGACCGCGCAGACGCCACGGAAACCCGGCCCGCCTTCAAGACGACCGAGTTCATGGTCTACATCGCCGCTGTGGCAGCCGTCGTGATCACGGCTCTCATGGTCGGCGATGACACGCGCGGCCCGGGCGGCGATCCCTTCGGTGCCGACCAGGCCATCAGGTACATCACCTTCCTCACCATCGGGTACATGCTGGCCCGCGGCCTGGCCAAAGCGGGGAGCTGGACCCGCCGCGACGACCGCTGATAAGCCCGCCCACCTGGGCCGCGGCGGCAGGAGGGCTGTGGCCCGCTGGGCCCGCCGTCGACAAGTTGGTGAGGCGGCGCAGGGGCGTAGAGGGACCCACCTGGAGCTGCGCCCTCTCAAGTGCGCCGCTGCCTTCCCCCGAAGGCAGCGGCCGCTGGTCGTTCGTCCCGAAGTGCTCCCCCGACCGGGGCGATGACCTGGCAGAACGTTATCCGGGCTGCGGTAATGCGCCCGTCATGCACCGGTTGATTCCGTACCTATTCGCCCCGCTTGGGTAGTGCGGCGCCGCCGTAGACGGCGTGGGAGACCGGGTGCCCGGCCGGTGGCTGATATGCAGGAAGACGTGCGGCCGGCGGCTGAGGGGCACCGGCTCGCTCAGTGCGGGGGCGCGCCCGGACCTCAGCTCACCGGCAACCGGGACGCCCCCGCCGCCTGACCTCGGCTTCGCGTAACTCCCACCCGGCGCCCCGGATCTCACCATGGCTGGATGTCGAGCCGCAAAGGCCGACGACGACTTCCCCGCGGCGGGAGAGCCAGCTGCCGGCCGCCCCCACCCCTGTGGCTGTGCGGGCAGGGCCGCATCCGGGGAGATGGTGGGGCTGGCGCCCTGTCCGGCCGAACGCCGCTGCATCCACGCGAGCGCGGGACTCCCGGAGATGGCGGTCCTTCGCCTGGCGTGAGGCCGATCTTGCTTGGATGTATGCACGAAATGACCAACAGTGGAAGCAACGTCACACATGGGAGGTTGCTATGGAACTGCCCGCTCTCCCGTTGCCGGTCCCGGGCGAACGGTCCTCGCGCACGATCTGCCGCTACCGTGACCAGTACGGGCCGATCGTGCCCGTCAAGCTGCCCGGCGGGGTGGAGGCTTGGCTGGTGACCACCTACGACGCGGTCAACGAGATCCTGGCCAACGACGACACCCTCTTCAGCAAGGACCCGAGGAACTTCCCCGCCCTGCACGACGGCACGATCCCCGCGGACTGGCCCATGCGGCCCCTCATCGAGGGCGATCACCTGCTGACCAAGGACGGTGACGATCACCGGCGCTTGCGCGGCCTGATCGGCCGGGCCTTCACCACCGCCCGCGTGCAGCACCTCGCACCGCGCATCCAGGCGCTGGCCGACGAGCTGCTGGAGGAGATGGCCGGCGAGGCAGAGCCGGTCGATCTGGTGCGCCACTTCACCGAGCCGTTGCCGGTCACCGTCATCTCCGAGCTGTTCGGCGTGCCGCCGGCCGAACGCCCCCAGGTCCGCGCATGGGCCCTGCAGGTCATCGGGCACCACCTCGGCCCCGAGGAAGCCGCCAGAATGTGGGCCGAGCTGCTGGCCTACCTGGCCGCACACATCGAACGGCGTCACCGCGACCCCGGCGACGACCTGACCACCGCGCTCATCCGCGCCCGGGAGGAGGACGGCGACCGGCTGTCGGCCGAGGAGATGTTATGGATCCTGTGGCTGGTGCTCCTGTCCGGTCACGAGACCACCGTCCACCTGATCGGCAACGCCGTCATCGCCCTATGCCGAGACCCCGCCCAGCTCGCCAAGGCACGCGCGCAGCACGCCTGGACACAGGTGGTCGAGGAAACCGTGCGCTGCCGCAGTTCCGTGACCAGCTCCATCTTCCGCTACACGCTGCGAGAGGTACAGATCGCCGGCGTCACCGTGCCCGCTGGGCAGGCCCTCGTGATCGGCTTCGGCGCCACCGGTACCGACCCGGCCAGATTCGGACCCGACGCGGCGCGCTTCGATTTCTCCCGCGCCTCTGGGACGCACCTGGGCTTCAGCCGCGGCCCCCACTACTGTCTCGGCGGACCGTTGGCCAGACTCGAAGCCACGATCGCGCTGCCGTCACTGTTCAGCCGATTTCCTCGACTGCGCCTGGCCGTCGACCCCGAGGACATCGTCTACAGCCCGTCCTTCATCACCGAAGGTCCCCTGGCCCTGCCGGTCATCCTCTCCGCCTGATCAGCCCACTGGCCCAGAGCCGGATGCCGTCCTGCTCGCGGGAGCGATACGGCATGCGGGTCGGCCTGGCGCAACGCATACCCGCCCACCCCACCGGGCGCACCGCTACCGCGCCCGATACCGAACCTTTGACCCGGCTTGCTCCCAGTGATCAGGGATGGCTGATATGCAGGAATGGAGCGGGCCGGACTGCATGAGGAGCACATCGGCCCGTGACGGCGCGAGGCGTCCCGGCTGGATGCACGGGACGCTCGCGCTTGCTCAGCGAGAGGGCCGGCCGCGATGGC
>NZ_JBFAIA010000178.1:0-17156 GCF_040654455.1 Nonomuraea sp. NPDC050691 | reverse complement strand
TGCGGTCGCTGCCGAAAATGCAAGTGCGGGGCCACTGGGACGCCGCACAAGGCGGGTCAGGTCATGTTCCGGTGCCAGGGCCTCGTCACGAAGCATGGCAGCGACCCGTCATGCTTCCGGAAGCACCCCCGCTAGCAGCGCGAAACCAGCGCCGACCAGGTGGGTAGCAGGTAGCAGCCCGATCGGCGTGCGCCCAGGAATCCGGGGTGGAGGAGTTATGTCGGGTCAGGGGGGTAACGTGCTGCCGTGTCCGATCCCGTCGCTGACCTGCTCCCCCGCGTGCGGCGGGACCTTCTGCGGGCGGGATTCCATCTGGACGAAGCGCCAACCGGGGCCGAGGCGGCGCGGGCCGGTCTGTTCGTCTACGCGCTGCCCGAAGGCGTCGGGGTGCGGTGGCGGGCCTCTGACCACGTCAGCGCGCTGCCCAGCACCAGTCCGTCCCGCGGCGGCGAAGGAGCCGGCACCGCCGAGGAGACGCTGCGCACAGCTGTTCACCTGGCTCTGACGGGGCTGCTGGTCCAAGCCGGGCACACCGTCGTCCAGCAGCCAGGCACGGGCGACGTCATCGTCATCGCCTCAGTGATACACCCCTGACCTGCAACACCGGCGGGGCAGTTCCCACGGGACCACGGGCCCCGCCCATGGTGTTGCTGCTGGTGAGACACCACGGGACCACGGGAGCCCCGTGGCCCCGCTTCCGCGCGCCAAGCCGAGCTTCCCGTTCACCCAGCGTGCCCGACTGGTTACTGTTATTCAGGGCCGTGTGCGTCCGGCTGGGGGAGCCGGTTCGCCGAGGCGCGGGGCGCCCCGGGCGAGCTGCGGATGACCCCCGGGAACGCCCCGGCCGCGCCGGCAGGGGCGCCCGCTGCCTGCGCGCGATGGGCGAGATGATGACCATGACCGTGTTAAGCACGGCCCGCGCCACGGAACCACAGGGCGCCGCTGGCCCCGTTCAGGTGCCGGGCAGGCAGGCAGGTCGAGCAGGCGGCGCATGCGGGGCGGGATGTTGATCAGGTGGGCGTGGCCGTCGATGCACAGGCCGGTCAGCCGCCGCGTCCCGGTGACGTCCACGAACTGAAGCTGTTCGACGTCGATGCCCAGCACCTCGCCCTCGCGCCGGGCCCGGCGCAGCGTGTCGATGACGGCGGGGGAGTTGACAGCGTCGAGTTCACCGATCAGGCGAACGACGGCCGTGTGCGGGTGGGGGCTGTAGATGACGCGCAGTTGGCGGTCGAGGTAGAGCACGGCGTCGACGCCTGCGGCAGCCCGCTGACCTGGCGTGAAGTCGGGCATGCCGGAAGGGGCGTCGTCGTGCGTGGTCACTGCGGTGGCCTGGATGACGCGTGTCGCGTGGTCGCTACCGGCCCGGGGCGCAAGGCGCCCGGCCGTGTCGCACGGTGCCTGCTGAGGCTGGCGGGCCGAGGCGAGATGGCGGACAGGATGACCCCCTTGGTACCCGAGGGACCCAGTCCCGGACCAGCTATGGACTGGCGAAGCGATATGGCGCGCCCAGGGCAGTACAAGAAGGAAGTTACCCGAAAGGTACTTCCTGTATGATCTTGCGGTATTCATGGTAGCTCCTGCCCTCGAAACACCGGTTCTGCGCTGGAAGCGAAGAGATGGGAAAGCCCGTGAGCAGTGGTGACGGTTCGTCGTGGACCTTTCTGACCCATCACGCCCGGGTCCTGGTGGAGATCGCCCGCAATCCCCAGGCGCGACTGCGCGACATCGCCAGCCGCATCGGCATCACCGAACGCGCCGTGCAGGGCATCGTGTCCGACCTGCACCAGGCCGGCTACATCACCCGCGACAGGATCGGCAGGCGCAACCATTACGCGATCAACCCCGACCGGCACTTCCGGTATCCGACCGAGGCTGGCCTGCCCATCGGCCTGCTGATCGACATGTTCACCCAGCACGACGTGCACCGCGAGCAGGCCGACGATCTCCCCCAGGCGCCACCGGCACCCGCTGGCGTGCCGGCCGGCCCTGCCGCTGATCCCGGCACGGCGGGCACAGCGGCGGATGTGCACCTGGCCGTGTAACCCGGCGCCGCCGGCACTGGCGCGGGAGCACGGGAGACCTCCTCGGGGAGAGCGTGTGCGGGCCTACCGATATCCGTTCGGTACGTAGCCATTCGCAAGCAAAGAGTAACTAGGAGGGGGCTACTCTCTGGATCGAGCTACCCCGCCCGCCAAAGCAGCGGTTACCCGAGCGGGGCCCGTGATGGAGGGCACGGGTAGTCCTCGACGGTCATGGAGTTGTGGAGGCGCGCGCTCTTCGTGGTGAGGCGGAGGAAGGCGCGGCCGATCCCGGACGGCAGGCCGGAGATCAGGCGAGCTCCCTGCGCCAGTCCCGCCACCCCGAGTCGTGAGGTGGGGATCAGAGTCTTCGCCGCGCTGAGCGCGGCCTCGCGGCTGCCACGCACGTGCTCGGCCATCGCCCGCTCGTAGGCGGGGAAGGCGCGCTCGTGGTCGCCGCCCGCCCGCGCCAGCTCCCCCGCCAGGACGTACGCGCCGACCACGGCCAAGCTGGTACTGCCGCCGACGGCCGGGCCGGGGCTGTAGCCGGCGTCGCCCACGAGCGTCACCCTCCCCCGCGACCAGGAGTCCATGCGGAGCTGGCTGATCGAGTCGAAGTAGAAGGCCGGGCTGCGGTCCAGCTCGTCCAGCCAGCGGTCAACGGCGGGGTGCATGCCGTCGAACGCCCCGCGCAGCAGCTTCTTCTGACGGTGCACGTCGTGGTGACGGCAGTCCAGCTCGTACGCGCTCCGGAACAGGAACAACGCCCGCGCTCCGTCGAGGTGACGCGCGCCGTAGACGCCGACGGTACGGCCGACGCCGACGTGCATGATGAGCTCGCCGTCGAGGCCGGAGACGTTCGGCAGGGTCAGCACCCCGAAGTAGGCCCCGATGAAGGCGCCGGGTGTGTCCCCGAACACGAGGCGGCGCACGTTCGAGTGCAACCCGTCCGCGCCGACGACGAGGTCGAAGCGGCGCGGCGCGGCGTTCTCGAACCGCACCTCGCCGTCGGGCGAGATCACGGTGATCGACTCGCCGAAGACGTACTCGACGTCGTCGCGGGCGGCATCGAGGTAGATCTCGCTCAGGTCGTCGCGCATGATCTCGACGTGCCGGCCGGAGGCGGCGCCGAAGATCTTGGAGAGGTCCACCCGGACGGGACGCCGCGCGCCCTCCTGGTGGACGCTCATCCGGCTGGTGCCGGTGGCCCGCTCCTCGACGCGCGAGAGCACACCCATCTTCTCCGAGATGTCCATCGCGGGCCGGAACAGGTCGACCGCGTGCGCGCCCGTCTTACGCAGGCTCGGGGCCCGTTCCACGACGGTGACCTCGAAGCCGTGCCTGGTGAGCCAGTAGGCCAGGACCGGACCGGCGACGCCGGCTCCGGAGATGAGAATCCTTGTCGTCATGCACTCACTGTCGCCGCCGGTGCACGCCGCTGGATTGGACGAATGTTCCCGCCGTCGGCTGGCTAGCATGGGACGATGCGGACATTCGTGCGCGATACGGCGGTTTGGGAGGTCGCGTCCCCCTTGCGGCCAAGCCGGGTGGCCGGTGTCACCATGGCCGGGTTCCGCGTCCGTGACCTGGACGCGCTCCGGATGGTCCCGCACCCGGCCATGACGCTGCTGGTGGAGTTCGGCGCCGCTTCGCCCGTCCTTGACCGTGACGGCGGGCGGCGGCAGCGCGGGAGCATGGTCGCCGGGCCCGGGCTCGGATCCGGCGGCTCGGTCCGGGTGTGGGGTGAGAACGTCGAGTGCGTGCAGGTACGCCTGTCGCCGGTGATCGCCCGCGCGGTACTGGGCGTCTCGCCCGCCGACATTGGAGACGCCGTCGTGTCCCTGGAGGACCTGTGGGGGCGAGAGGCGGCACGGATCCGTGAGCGGCTGGGCGGCGTCCCGTCGTGGCAGGATCGCTTCGCTCTGGTCGACGCGCTGCTCGCCCGCCGGCACGAGGCGGAGCCGCCGGTGGACCCGGAGGTCGCCTGGGCCTGGCGGCGGATCGTCGGCAGCCGGGGTCGGGCCAGGGTCGACGGGCTCGCGGCCGAGGTCGGGTGGGGTCGTAAGCGGCTGTGGTCGCGGTTCCGGTCGCAGCTCGGCCTGGCGCCCAAGCAGGCCGAGAAGCTGGTCCGCTTCGACCACGCCGCCCACCGGCTGGTCGCGGGCGTGGCCGCGGCCCGGGTCGCGGCCGACACCGGTTACGCCGACCAGTCCCATCTGCATCGCGACGTCATGGCGTTCACCGGCACGACCCCCGCCACCGTCGCCGCCGAGCCGTTTCTCGCGGTCGACGACATCGCCTGGCCCGGCAGCGCGCCCTCGCCCGCCTGAGCGCATTCGCATCGCCTGGCCCGGTAGCACGCCCTCCCGCACCTGAGGACATTCGTTCAAGACACCCGCGCGCACCGGCGGCGACCGTGGGTCCATGACCACTCTCCATCGCGCCGCTCGCCGCAGCCTTCCGCCCCGGAGGCTGACACGGCGCCGGCGGCGCCTCCTGATCGCCGCGGCCGTCCTTCTCGTCCTCGCCGGATCGCTGCTCGTGAACGCGGCGGTGGTGACCCGCCAGAGCGCCGGCGGAAGCCCGACCCTGCCGCTCGACGGCGGGAACGTCTACGTGCGCCAGGACGGCCCCTCCGACGCCCCGGCGCTCGTGCTGATCCACGGGCTCGCTGCCTCGACCCGCTCGTGGGACGCCCTCGTCCCGCTGCTGGCCGAGTCCTACCGCGTCATCCGGCTCGACCTGCTCGGACACGGCCGGTCGGCCAAACCGGCCGACGGCGGCTACGGCATGCCGGAGCAGGGACGCCGGGTCGGTCAGGCCATGGACCGGCTCGGCGTCAAGCACGCCGTGGTGGTCGGGCACTCAACCGGCGGCGCGGTCGCCACCGCCCTCGCCGAGCAGCGCCCCGACCTGGTGACCGCGCTCGCGATCATCGACACGGCACCGCGCCTGAACGCCGCCGTCTCAACCGGCTTCGTCGGCGGGCTCCTGGACAAGCCGGTCATCGGGCCGCTGCTGTGGCGGCTTCGAAGCGACAGCCTGATCCGCGACGCCGCGAGCAGCGCGTTCAGCCGCCCGGGGTACGAGGTCCCACAGGCGGTCGTGGACGACGCGCGCGAGATGACGTACCACGCCTTCGTCGCGACCTCGCAGGACGGCGACGACTACGTGAACCGACGCGCGCTCCCTGACCGGCTGATCCCCCTCGGCAAGCCGCTACTGGTGATCTTCGGCGCCGACGACCGCAGGTGGCGCTCTTCCTCCGCCGCCGAATACCGCGCCGTCCCGGGCGCGACGGTCGAGGTGCTGCCCGGTGTCGGGCACTCGCCCATCATGGAGGATCCGCCGCGGACCGCCGCGCTCCTCCTGTCCTTCGCCGCCCGCCATGCACACCGTTGACCTTCGCCCGACCAAGGAGATCGCCATGCCGTACACCAGCTCCGGCATCTACTGGGAAGAACACGGCCGGGGCCCGTCGACAGTTGTCATGCTGCCGGGATTCGGCGCCTCGGCCGACCTCATGGCCGGGATCGCGCGGCACCTCGCCGGGTTCCGCGTCCTGATCTTCGACCTGCCCGGACACGCCCGGTCCGTACGCGCGCCCGCGGACGGACGGCTGCCCTCGCTCGCCGCGATCCTGCACGAGGCGATCAACGAGGCGGGCGCTGACGACTACTGCCTCGTCGGCTACTCCATCGGCGGCGCGATCGCGGTGCGGATCGCGCTCGACCGCCCGGACGAGGTGCGAGCCCTGATCGGCGTCGTCCCGTGGAACGCCGGGGGGACGACGGCCGAGGACGAGGTGATCGCCGGCTTCGACGCCGCGTACGGCGACGTCGAGGCTCTCACGCACGCGGTGGCGGCGATCTCCGTGGACCCGTCCAGGACATCGGGCCTGACGAGCAGCATGCTGACCGTCACCGAACGGATGTGGCACGGTTGGCTGGCCGGCGGCGCGCTGACCAGCCAGGCCGACGAACTGTCCGGGTTGCGCGTACCGACCTGCTACCTCCTCGGCGGGAAGGACGTCGTCGTGGACCAGGCGAAGCAGCTTGACGACGTGCGGCGCATCCCCGGCAGCCGCGCGGTCCTGCTCCAGGAGCTCGGCCACCTATGCGGCCTGGAGCGGCCGGACGTCGTCGCGTACGAGATCTCGGCCTTCCTGCGGCGCATCGCACACTCCTGACGGAGGTCACCCGTCCCGGTACAGCGCTGTGAGCTGGGCGGCCAGCTTTGATGGTAAGGGTTCGCCTCCCTCACCTCGCAGTCTGGAGACGTCTCGGATTTCGCGATCGTCTGCTCATCGGTTGAGATGAGCAGACGAGGCCGAGCGCGGGCGTTGCCAGACACAGCCAGGCAGATGGGGATCGCCGCGGTGTGGCGGTTCTCGACGTCCCCTACCGGACGGGCGGCCTGGACGTGATGCCGGCACTTCTCCCGCACGCCCCTGAGCCCGCGCTGCGCAAGACCTCGACCCGGTCTGCGACCTCCATGTGACGCTCCCCGGCAGGAGCCAGCAGGTCGCGCACGATGACGATCACCCCATGCATGACATGCTCGAACGCCTCGTCCACCGTCATGCGCATGCTCCGCGACCACGACACCGGCGTCACCGAGCTGAGCACCGGAACCGACAATCCGAAGCAACGGCGGTAATCCCTGGCCTGTGCCTGGGCAACCGACTGTCCTTCACCATGATCCGGCATCGTGATCAAAGCGAGATGCCAATGGGAGGTAGTTGCGTTATTGCAGCTCAGGCGCTACTTCGTTGGAAATTTCTTCATTGCTACTGGGACCCCCATTAGGTGGCCTGAAGCCTCCAGCCACGCCCAGCGCCGCGCGATTCAGCGAAGAACCTCCGTCCCAAAAACGGTCGTTTGCGGGACGGCTGTACTAGCCAGCGCATTGATCACGTTTTCGCAGGAACGATCGTCCCGAAACCCGTCCCGAAAATCTTGGTTAGACGCTTGAGTTCCGGGACCGTTTTCGGGACAGTGTGGGAGTAGCCCCCACGGAAGGAACCCCCAGATGGCGAAGAAGATCGTGAGCGAGCACACGCTCACCCCGGCGAGGGCGAGTCGATGACCTTCCGCCTGTACGAGCACACCGGCCTCACGTACACGATCCAAGAGCGGCGCCAGGCCCACGACGGCTCCGGCGTCGAGATCTCCGAATTCGGCCCCGACGACGAGCGTGCCCGCGAGACGCTGGCCCGGTACCTGCAGATCGCGACCGACGAGCTGGACTGGCGTCGATGACCTCGACCCCCAGCACCACCGCCGCCGGGGCCCACGCGCCGGCGGCGGCCTCGAACGCGATCCGCATCGGCTACGCCCGTGTCTCCACGCGGGGCCAGGACCACGCCGCACAGCTGGAGCTGCTGAACGCCGCCGACTGCCGCGAGATCATCGAGGAGACCATCTCCACCCGCCGCGCTCACCGGCCCAAGCTCATGGCCACCGTGGCGGCGATGAAGCCGGGCGACACGCTGGTCATCACCAAGCCCGACCGGGTCGCCCGCAGCGTCAAGGAGCTGCTGGTCTTCCTCGAAGACGAGCTCGCGCCGCGCGGCATCAACCTGCACATCCTGACCGGCATCTGCGCCGGCATCCACCGCCCCACCGGGCAGAGCATCGCCGACAAGATGCTGTTCCTGGTCGCGGCCATGGCCGCCGAGATGGAACGCGACCTCATCTCCGAGCGCACCCTCGAGGGCCTGGACGCCGCCCGCGCCGCCGGCCGCGTCGGCGGCCGCCCGGTCGCGGTGACCGACGACGTGCTCGCCATGGCCCGGGCCCGCCGCGCGCGCGGCCAGTCCGTCACGCAGATCGCCCGCGAGCTCGGCATCGGCCGCTCCACGCTGTATCGGGCACTCGAAGACGACCCCTCCGCCCCGGCCGCCACCACCGTGGCGGCTACGGCGGCCGCGCCGGTCGACCAGGATCACGAGGACCACGCCCCACCCGGCCACGGCCAAGAGCGGGCGATCGAGGAACCGGCCACTGGCGACGACGCCGGCCAGAGCGGCGGTGAAACCGACGTCGACCGGGTCGACCGGCCGCGCGAGCTGCGGACCGTTGCCCGGCTGGGCCCCGACTGGGCCACCGACGACAACGACGTGCTGTGGTGGCGGCGCGAGACCCGCGCCGGCAGCGTGAGCCCGGCCTGGCCCGGCACCGGCTGGACCGCCCGCACCGCCCAACACACCCCGATCACCACCGGCGCCGGCAACCGCGGCGCCTACAGCTCGCGGATCAAGGCGCTGGCCGCCGTGGCCGCCGACTGCGAGGCCCGCCACCGCGCCCGCACCGCGCACGCCGACGTGGCGCTGGACGGCGCGCCCGGCTGGCGGCTGACCCAGACCCAGGCCGACCACGACCGCCACCGCTGGAACGTCGTCACCCCCGCCGGCGACGTCGCCGGGACGGTGAGCAAGGCCGACTGGCACCACCAGGCGTGGGATGCCACCGCCGGCGACCCGGCCAACCGGCACCACCACCCGGTCCCGGTCGAGCCGATCGGGGACGAGCCCGGCCGTAGCAGCGCCGATGGGTACTGGCGCACCCGCAACGCGGCCGCGCTGGCCGTCGCGCGCTGGCACGACCCGGACCTCGACACCGGCAGGACCGTACGTCAGTAAGTCGCCACTGATTCACGTACAAGATCCCGACGCGAGCCCCCGGCCCCTGGAACTTTTGAGGGGGCCGGGGGCTCTCTTCGCGCTTGGTTCCCCTGGAAGGCCCTCCGCTCGGGTCCGGCAGGAGTGCCATCAGTCGACAGTGCAACGCCTGCCGTCGGCAGCGCCGATGGACGATGCTCGGGGACATGGTCCCTTTCCTCCTGGCGGCCCTCAGCGAGCCGCCCGTGCCATCAGACTTCTTCACTACCACCGCCCAGGTGATCCCGGTGCTGCTGGTGCTACTTGTTGTCGAGGAACGCGGCGGGTGGATCCGCGGCACGGAGTCTGCGCCTGGTCTACTAGGCCGAACCATCACCATCACCGCGGCGTTCTGGGGCGAGACCCTCGCCCTCGCCGCCCTTGCGTTCGGCTCGGTCCCGCGCTTCTACTGGCTGTTCCCCTACGCCGCCGGCGGCGTAGGCCTGCTCATCGCCTGCATGATGGTCCCCTTGGCGATCGTGTTCGTGCGTCGGCAGTGGCAAGCGGCGTCTCGTCGAACTCGATTCACCGCCATTCTCCTTACGGTCCTGGGATTACTTGTCGCGCCCACCACCGCCATCGTCTCGTTCGGTGGCGTCGGCTCTCCCTACGTCGACGCCTATTTGATCTTGCTCGTGAGTGGCATTGCATGGGTGGTCTACCAGAGCTCGAAGGGCGCCTCGCCAGACGAACCGGCCGAGCCAGACGAGCAGCCTAGACAGCCAGGTCGGCCACCTCGCGGGGGGTGAAGTCCATGGCGTTCTCGCCGACGCTGACCTCGAAGCTGCACCGGCCGGGGTCGGAATTGGTGCGCACCCGCCCCCACAGCTGGATGCCGTGCTCGGCGAGCAGGTCCAACCAAACACTGCTCGCCTCCGCCCCCTGCCGATCTGCGGATCCCGTCCTTAGCGTAGTTACCCGTCAGTAGAGTCCTGGGCCCCCGTGATCGTCCGCGTCCGCTGTCCTCGCGCGCCTGCACGCGTAGGGCCGACACTCGTCCGCGGACGGACGATGAGCCGATCACTCGCTGTGACGGATGGTCATCGCCGCCACGGGTGCTCATCCAACTGGTCGAGGATGGCGTTGACGTTCGCGGCCGCGGCCGACAGCTGCCGCCGTACCTGGGAGGTCCACGGCGTGACGTCGGCGAAGTGCTCGGCGGCCGGGTCGATCCACTCGTGCTGGTCCTCGAAGTCGGCCTCGCCGAACAGCAGCGGCCGCCACTCCGTGCTCGCCGCGGGCTGCCCCTGCCCGGCGTAGGGGGACGGCCAGATCATCAGCCAGCGCTCGAACTCCGGCCACTTGATCGCCAGGATGTGCTCGTAGCGGTGCACGCGGATCTTCGGCGCCTGTTCCTTCGCCGCCGGCGGTGGGAGTGGGTGCGATCGCACGTAGGTGCCCCGGCCCTGCTGCGCGACGATCAGATTTTCTTCACGTAGCACCCGCAGGGCCGCCTGCACTGTGGCGCGGGCCAAGCCGTACTGGCGGGCGAGCTCGGGCTGGGAGGGCAGCTTGTCACCGGGGGCCAGATCGCCGTGACGGATACGCGAACGCAGCGCGTCGGCGAGCTGCAGATAGGGGGCCAGGCCATCGCCGGCGCTGCCCGGCGTCTCGGGAACCATCCCGCCACGCTAGCTGGCTAGCCAAGGATCGAAGGCATGGTCAGCCAAGTCGTGGCAACGGAATCGCCTGCCGGGCCGGCGACATGTCCAGTAGACAGCGTGCCCCGGCTCTTCCGACTCGACATGCTGGGCGCCATGGAGACGAATCCCCCCGCGCACAGCAAGGGGCGCGAGCTTACCCAGACCGCCGTCGAAGCGATCGTCAACCTCGTTCCTGCGGTGGGTAGCACGATCGCGGTGCTGCTGATGGAAGGCCTCAATCACAAGCTGAACCAACGGCGCGAGCAATGGCTCATCGAGCTCGCGGAGGCGGTCGAGGAGCTGAATCAGCGCTTCGACGGGTTCGACCCCGACGCGCTGGTAGAAAACGACGCCTTCGTCGACGCGGTGGTGACGGCTACCCAGACCGTGTACCGCACCTCCCAGCAAGAGAAGATCGAACTTCTGCGCAACGCGGTCCTCAACTCCGCCATACCAGGCGCCCCAGATCTAGACCTCCAACAGCTGTACTTCGACCTCATCGACCGGCTGACCCCGACCCACATGCGCCTGCTTACGCTTTTGAACGATCCGCCGGGCTGGTTCGATCGGCATTCCGAGCTGTCGCGCCCGCAGTTCAGTCTGTCGTCCAACCGCACCCAGTTGATCTCGGTAGCCCTGCCAGATCTCGCCGCGCAAGGGCAGGCGGTCATTGAGCGCTTCTTTGCGGCGCTGGCCGACGGCGGTCTCGTCAGTGGCAGCCTCCACGGAATGATGACGGCCTCAGGAGCGTGGCAGCCGATGACGACCGACCACGCCGCCGCCTTCCTCGCGTTCGTCCGAGATCCGCGCTAAGGCTCCACGGAACCCGCTACTCCAGTTCCCAGCGCTCCCTCCGCGCGAGCGCTGGGAACCCGCCAGCGCGCCCGATCGAGGGGGGCAGACCAAGTACGGGAGAAAGGGGCAGTGAGGCGCTGGGCCGCAGGACAGGGGGGCCTGTTTGTCGGATGATGTGGTTTGTTGGCAGGGGACAGGTACGGAATCAGCCGGGGCATCGGGTCGCTGAAGGCCGTCGACAGCGCCGCCAGGACTTCCAGGGGCCAACAACGAGGACCTCGGGCGTTCCGCCGGGCTATGGTGATCTTCGTGGTGTTCATGCCCCGGATGCGCGTGATGAACCGGCAGAGCGTACAAGCCGCCGTCTTGTTGAGTTGTGTCACGATTGTGATCGGCTGTTGGTGGCTGAAGGAGACGTCCCTTGGCCTTCACATCGTCAACAATCCTGAGCAGCACCTGTTGCCGTGGCTGGAGCTGCTTGGTATCGCCACGGTGTGGTACGTCTTATCGGGGCGGCTGGAGCAACACAGCCGCCGACCTGGAACCGGTCTGTCCGTCACAGCGCGCGTGGGTGCGCTGGTGGGCGCATCTCTCGCCGCAGGCGTTTACATCGACGCCGAATACGACTGGTGGTTCGGGATAAGCGATCAGGACAAGGTGGCTGACGACATCCAGACATCCCTGGAGTCGATCGCCCGTGCGGGCGTGATCAGGTTCATCCTCGTCTACTTTGCGATCGTCGCGATAACCCTCGGCTTCGCCACGACAGCGCGGGGCAGGGCACGCGAGGAGCCGCCCGCTGTCCGCAGGTGGCGTGATGTCGTTACATGTCTGGCCGTACTCTGCTTCTGCGCTCTCCTCGCCTTTGTCTACTCCGATCCCAACGCCTACCCACCGACCACACCACTCCTGCACTGGCCCTACCTCGTGATCATGGTGCTAGCGCTCGGCTTCGCAGCGCTCGCAGAGGTGGGCCGGTCTCGGCCTGTGTCAGATGCCGCGACACCATATCCGGCCGTGCCACGCCAGGCGGCCCTCCGCATTGACATCGCCATCATCGCCGCTTCGGCGTTGATCGTGACCAGCTTCGAGGGGGACACCTTCGCTCCCGGCGTCTTCGCCTGGATCGTGTTGGCCGTCGGGGCGATCGGAATCATGCTCTGCTCAGCATCGCGGGGTTGAGCAGGACGCTTCTGCCGGTGCGCCGCTTGCACCCCCAGACGCATCGGACCGCCGGATGGCAGTGACTCCGCACGCTCCGGTTTCATAGGCCCCCTGGGACGGGTCAGGTGTGTGGCCCGGATCCGGCATCGGCCGACTTCGGCCGGGCGGCTCCTGGCGGCGTAGGTGCAGGCGTAGCCGACTCTGGCCCAGGCGTCACATGGGCCTCCGGGGCTAGCCGAACATCGGTAACGGCTGCCCGTTGCGGAGCGGTACTGATCTAGCGAGGAGCACGGCATCGTGGCGTCTCCCCACGTGCCCAGGACTGCGAGCTAGCTGTGGTCAGAGACGTGACTGCCCCTTTCTCCCGTACTTGGTCTGCCCCCCGACTACGGCGGCGGCCCGGTACAAGGCGTGGATGGCGCTAGTTCCCGTGCTCGTTATCGGGTTTGGGGAAATGTTCTCCGTATCTAGGAGGGTCATTGCGCCAGCCCGGCCATTCCTTCGCTTTAGGGAAATGTTCTCCGTATCTAGGGGGGTCATTGCGCCAGCCCGGCCATTCCTTCGCTTTAGGGAAACCTTCTCCGTATTTGCTAGGAGGGTCATTGTGATGCAGGTCGTACCGGCCGTGCCCGGTTGCCCGACAGCGTTTGGGATTCTTATGGCGGACGCACGGATGCGTCACCTGGGTGGACGTTGGCGCGACTTGCGAAGTGGTAGTGGCGCTGGCGCGTTCCGTCGATACGATCATGGGAGCGGCCAGGGAGGATGCCGTCACTGTGGCGCTGAGTAGAGCCTGTGTGATCATCGAAGATCACCTCGTATCCATCGTAGAGCCAACGCAAACGCCCAGGCGGACGCAGCGCGAACGACTTTCTGGCAATGTCCGCACTCTCACGTTAAGCAGGGCTCGCCGCAGGTAACCCCGAGGAGTGGTAAAAGGTTGACTAGTCCACGGCGGACTTCGACGTCGCCGAGGAGGGTCGCGGCGTCGAGCTGCTGGCCGATGTCGGTCCAGTCGATTTCTGCGGGTACCAGGGGCATGGCTCCTCCATCAGGGTTAGAACAACGGGGCGTACGGGCGTGTGCGGGCGTCCGGCCGGCGTCGGCGCGGGGGCCTGTTGCGCTGAGCTGGCGAGGTGGGAACAGGCTCCAGGGTGGGCTGCTGGTCGACGTCGGCGGGCGGTGCGGGGCGGTGCCGGTGGCGATGCGTGGGGATGGCCTGCCAGTAGGAGTGGAACGGTGACCCGGGTTTGGTGTCACATTTGTTGACGCGGTGCGGGATGATGATCGACGGAGGCCCCGTCGTGATCCCTGGCGGGAGTCTCTGACCAGCCGATCTCCACGGGAGAGGTGCCTGATGGGCCTGCCGGCGATGACGGTGGAGCAGCGTGCGAAGGCGTTGGCGAAGGCACGTACGGCTCGTCGTGCGCTGTTGGCGGAGGTGGCTTGCGGCGCGGTGAGCGTGGCGGAGGTGTTCGAGCGCGGCAGGCAGGATGTGGTCGGCAGAACTCGGGTGGTTCAGGTCCTGCGGGCCGTTCCCGGGTATGGGCCGGCCAGGGTCGCGGCGTTGATGGCCACCTGCGGGGTGGCGGAGAAACAGCGTGTTGGCGCGCTGAATGAGCGGCAGCGCGAGCGACTCTTGCGGTCTTTGAGCAGCTGACAGCGCCGGGGCTGATCGTGTGAGTTATCGGAGCTCCGGCGAGGAGCACGGCATCGTGGCGTCTCCCCACGTGCCCAGGACTGCGAGCTAGCTGTGGTCAGAGACGTGACTGCCCCTTTCTCCCGTACTTGGTCTGCCCCCCATCGACATGCAATGCCCCATACACCCCACTACGACCTATATCCCACCGCACTATCTGACATCACTTATTGCGCAATGTGAGCCAAAAGCGTCATCCTTAACCTCTAAAACCAGAGGTAGAAACTAGGCCGAGTACCCAGGTATCGCTACGCGATACACGAGGCTCCACCCGCCCGGGCCGGGTCTCACGGGGATGAGGGGGTGGCGCGGACGTGGCATGGCTGACCGTGCTGGGCCCCGCCGCGGCGCAGATCGACTACCGCCTGCGCGCGGACGCAGGCTGCGCCCAGGTCGACTATCGCCTCGCCGACGGCCAGGAGGCCCTCGCCGGTGCCGAGCCCGGGCGCGGCCTGACGTGGATCGGCGCCGGGCTGCGCGAGTTCGGCATCGAGCCGGGCACCCCGTTGACGCCCGAGGACCACCAGGCCGCCCGGCGGCTCATGGCCGGCCGCGATCCCGGCACCGGCAAGCGGCTCGTCAAGCCGAAGCTGGCCGTGCACCCGCGGGCGATGTTGCCCGGCGACGTGCTGCTGGAGGCGCTGCAGCAGGCCGCCGTCGAGCGCGGGCAGACGGTGGAGGGCATGCTCGCCGGTGTGCAGTGGGCGGCCAAGCGCGCCGGCCGCCTGGAACGCGGAGTCGAACGCGAGGGCGAGGCGCACACCATCGGAGTCGACGACGCCGAACGCCTGGCGGCCGCCGCCGGCCTCGACCTCGACGCCCTGTACGACGCGGATCGGCTGCAGGAGGCTCGCGCGCACCGCGATGCGCGGGTGCGGGTCGGTAACCGTGGCTATGACCTGACCTTGGATCTGCCCAAGAGCGTGTCGGTGCTCTACGGGCTCGCCGACCCCGCGCTGGCCCAGGGGATCGAGGACGCCTTCGCCGAAGCTGTGAACGACACCGTGGCCGCCGTCGAAGAACCGGCCGGTTACGGCATGCGCGGCCACCACGGCGACGGCAAGCGCGCCGAACGTGTGGACGGGACCGGCCTGCTCGGCTGGATCATGTGGCACCGGGCCGCCCGGCCGGTGCGCGGTCAGGCGCCGGACCCGCATCTGCACGCGCACGTGGTCGTTGCCAACCCGCTGCGCGGCGTCGACGGTAAGTGGTCCACGCTCGGGGCCGGCGGCCGCGACTTACACCGGCACGTTTAGGCCGCCGGCGCGCTCGTGCAAGCCCGGTTGCGGCGGCTGCTCACCGAGCGGTACGGCATCGCCTGGAAGCGCGATGAGCGCACCGGCGCCTGGGAAATCTCCGGCGTCGGCGAGGACCTGCGCGCCCGGTTCAGCAAACGCGGCGGCCAGGTCGCCGATCTGCTGGAAGAGATGGGCCTCGCCAACGGCGGCGCGAGCACTGCCCAGTCCAAGAACGCCGCTGCCAAAACCCGGGAGGACAAGAACAGTGCGCCATCGGCGCCGGTGGACCTGCGCACTTCCTGGGCCCAGCAAGCCCGCGCCGCCGGCGTCGACCCGGCCCGGCTGAGCGCCGCGTGTGTGGGCGCCGCCCGAGGGTTACCGGTACGGCCCCGCCCGGAGGCGATCGCCGCGTGGATCTGGCGGCCCGAGGACGGGCTGACCGGCCACACCAAGGCCGTCACCCGGGCCGACGTGCTGGCCGCCGTCCTGGACACGCTGCCGGACGGCGTCGCCGGCCTGGCCGACGCCGACGCGCTGACCGACCAGGTGCTCGCGCACGGCCCGGTGGTCGAGCTGCCCGCGGCCGGAGCCGTCCATCTGACCAACAACCAGCGCTACACCTCCACCGACATCATCGACGCCGAACACGGCGTGCTGGCGGCCGCGCGCGACGGCTACAACGCGCACCTGGCGCTCGTCGACCGGCGTGCGGCTCAGCGCCTCCCAACGGCAGGTGCTGGAGCGGCTGCTGTTCGGCGGGCACGCAGTGGAGGCGGTCATCGGCGTGGCCGGCTCCGGCAAGACGACCATCATGGCCGCCACCCGCTCGGCGTGGGAGAGCCGCGGCCTGGTGGTCGCCGGCGCGGCTACCGCCGCCGTGGCGGCCGCCGGCCTGTCGGCCGAGTCCGGCATCGCCTCGGCCACGATCGCCGGCTGGCTGCAGCGCATCGGCAGCGGGCCCGGCCTGGCCGGCATCGACGTCCTGGTGGTCGACGAGGGCGCCATCGTGGATGACCGGCAGCTGGCCGCGCTGCTCGCCGAGGCTGGCCGTACCCGCACCAAGGTGGTGCTCATCGGCGACCCGCTGCAGCTGAAGGCCGTCGGCGTGGGCGGCACGTTCGCCGCGATCCACCGCCAGCTCGGCGGGGCGACGCTGACGGAGAACCGCCGCCAGCGCGACCAGATGGAGCGCGCAGCCCTCGCGCTGTGGCGCGACGGAGAGCGCGAGCAGGCGCTACGCACGTGGAACCAGGCCGGCCGCGTCGTCGCCGGGCGCGGCGCCGACGACACCATGGCCAAGATGCTCGCCGACTGGGCCGCGGCCCGGGCGCGCTACCACGGCGACCCGCACGCCGAGCTGGCCGGCCTGGCGCTGATGGCCCGCCGTAACGCCGACGTCGACCAGCTGAACGCCGCCGCCCGCGCCGTGCGCCGCGCCGCCGGCGAGCTGTCCGGCCCGGACGTGCTCTACCCGCGGGCCGACGGCAGCCGCCTGCCGCTCGCGGTGGGCGATCACGTGCGCATCCGCGTCAACGACTACCGCGCCCGGCGCGGCGAAGCCAGCGCGGACGTACTCAACGGCATGCGCGGCACCGTAGCCGCCATCGACACGAGTAGGCGGGTGCTGGTGGAGTGGCGCAACCCCGCCCACCCCGACGGGCCCCGCCTGGAGCGGCAATGGCTGGAGCCCGACTACATCGCCGCCGGCGGGCTCAGCCACGGCACCGCCATGACCATCGCCGCCACCCAGGGCGCCACCGTCGACTACGCCCTGGTCTACGGCCACGGCCTGGATCCGCACTCGCTGTATGCGGCGATGTCGCGCGACCGGCACAGCGTCCGCCTCTACCTGCCGCGCGAGCTGCTGGAAACCGACGCCGACCGGGCCCGGCACGGCGCCCCGGACAGCTACGAGGTCGAGCTGCAGCGCGCGCT
>NZ_JBFAIA010000177.1:0-17407 GCF_040654455.1 Nonomuraea sp. NPDC050691 | reverse complement strand
GCGCCGGGGTGGCTCACGCCGCCCGCCGACTGGCGCGCCCGCGCGGACGAGGGGGGAACGGCTCGGCGCTCCCGTGCTGACCGGCGTCGACGCCGGCGGGTGGCCGCTGCCACTGCGGGCGATCGAGGCCCGGCGGGTGGACGACGGCTTCGTCGTGCTTACCGGCCCGCTCGGCGGCGCGGTGTCCGGACAGGTATGCCTGACCTTCCACGCCCACGACGAGGGCATGGGCTCCCAGAAGAGTGTCGTGCTGATGGGGCGGGCCGAGCCGGTGGCCGGCGGTGTTCACGTACGGGTCGAGCGGGCGTTGGGGGATTTCAGCCTCAGCGGCGACGCGCTGGAGCAGTTCCGGAAGATGAGGGCCAGTGCCCGGGCGCTGAAGCCGCGCCTGGGGCGTGAGCTCGCCCGGCGGGGCCAGCCCGTCCCCGTCGTCCGCCGGCCTCGATGACCGGCGCCCGAGGGATCGCGGAACGAACTCTTCCGCATTGCTCTCTAACGTGGTCGTGAACCACTGAGGAGGGACGTCGTGATCGAACTTTCCTGGCGTGAGGTCAGCGCGCGCAGGCTGGAGCGGCAGGGCCTGGCCACGCCGATGACGGCCGGGACGCCGGGCGGGGTGGTGCGGGGCATGTGCGGGGCGCACGCGCAGGTCATGTCGGCCGCCGAGCTGTCGGTCGCGCTGCGGCTGGACGGCGCGACCCGGTCGACGGTCCGTGAGGCGCTGTGGGGGACGCGCGAACTCGTCAAGACCCACGGGCCGCGCGGCACCGTCCACCTGCTCCCGGCCGCGGACCTGTGGATGTGGGTGAGCGCGCTGTCCGAGCTGCCGCTGGTGGGGCCGACGTTTCCCGAGCACGTACGGATGACCGGCGAGCAGACCGAGGAGGTGGTCGCGGCCATCGGCGTGGCCGTGCGGGGCCGCGAGCTGACCATCGACGAGTTGGGGGAGGCGGTGGTGGCCGCCACGGGGCCGTGGGCGGGGGACCTGGTGATGCCCGCGTTCCAGACGATGTGGCCGCGCTGGCGGCAGGCGATGGCGGCGGCGGCCCACCGGGGCGCGTTCGTGTACGGCCCGGCCCGTGGGCGCAAGGTCACCTACACCGGCCCACCCCCGGGAACCCTGCCCGGCCCTGCCGCCGGACCGGGCGACGGCGCGCGGGGAGACCGGGGGGTTCCCGATGGCGCCCGGCGTGCCGGGGCGTTTCGCGGGAGTGCGGCGGGGGGTGACAGCGTGGGGGAGGGGGCGACCCGAGCGGGCATGGCGGGGAACGGGGCGAAGGAGCTGCTCAGGCGGTACCTCGTCGCCTACGGTCCCGCCACGCCCCAGGAGTTCGCGCAGTGGCTGGGGGCGCCCCGGTCGTGGGCGGCCCGGCTGTTCGCCTCGACAGAGCTCGAGGAGGTGCGGTTCGCGGGCCGCCCGGCCTGGGTCGTGCCGGGCGACACGCAGACGCCCGGCGAGCCGCCGCGGGGTGTGCGGCTCCTGCCGTACTTCGACGCCTACGTGGTGGCCGGCCGGCCGCGCGAGCTGCTCTACCCGGGCGCGGCGGCCGGACGGGCGCTGAACGGAGGACAGGCCGGCAACCACGCCGTGCTGCTGGTGGACGGCGAGGTGGCCGGGGTGTGGCACCAGCGGCGTTCGGGCCGCCGCGTCCACGTCACGGTCGAGCCGCTGCGCCCGCTCACGGCCGCCCAGTCACGTGAGCTGGACGATCAGGTCGCGCGCATCGGGGAGATCCTCGAGGCCCGCCCGGAACCGACCATCGGCCCCGTCACCACCGGCCCCCACGCCTGACCGGTCCCGCGGCCCGCCGTGCCAGGCCGTCAGGTCTGGGCCCGGGCCGCATCGGCGCCCGGGAGACGTCCCGTCAGGTCTTCGTCCGGGCCACACAGGTGCCCGGACAGAGGTCCGCACGCCGGGTCCTCACACCTCTGCCCCGGGCGCCTTCCCGTCGGCCAGCCAGGCGTCCACTCCGGTCCTGAGCCGCGCCTTGACCTCCTCCGGCGCGAACGACGCCTCGATCGAGGCCCGGGCGAGGTCGGCCAGCTCCTCGTCCTCGTACCCGAACACCTCCCGCAGCCGCCCGTACTCCTCGGCCAGCGCCGTCTCCCCGTCGGTGTTGACCGTGACGGCCAGCCCCGCCTCGCGCAGGCGCGGCAGCGGGTGCCCGGCCAGCGACGGCACGAGCCCGAGCAGCACGTTGGACGTGGGGCAGACCTCCAGCGGCACCCGGCGCTCCCGCAGCTCGGCCACCAGCTCCTCGTCCTCGAGGACGCGGATCCCGTGGCCGATCCGCTCGGCGTGGCCCAGCGTCAGCGCCTCCCGGACGCTGTCCGGCCCCGCCGTCTCGCCGGCGTGGTGGACCAGCCGCAGCCCGGAGTCCCTGGCCTCGTCCAGCACCTCCGCGAACGGCGCCAGCGGGTGGCTCTCGTCGCCCGCGAGCCCGACGCCGATCACCCCGTCGTGGCGGCACGCCAGCTCCACCGTCCGCCGCAGCCGCTCCACGGATCGCCGCCGCGAGTGGTCGAGGAGCACCCGGCACTCGATCCCGTACCGCGCCGCCCCTTCGGCGAGCCCGTCGAGCACGGCCTCCAGCGGCATCTCCAGCGCCCCGACCCGCTCGCCGTGGGCGGCGGCCGTGAACGTCACCTCCGCGTAGCCCGTGCCCTGAGCCGCCTCGTCCTCGCAGAACTCCAGCGCCACCCGCCGGAAGTGCTCGGCCGTGACCAGCCGCTCCCGGACCAGCGCCCGCTGGTCGGCGAACTCACGGAAGCTCCGGAACGGCCCTTCCGGCTCGGGCGGCCCGCCCAGCTCGCGCACGGTCGAGGATCGTACGGTGCTCTCCAGGTGGACGTGCAGGTGCGCTTTCGGCAGCCGGGCGACGTCGCGCGGCTCCTGCCGGGTCCCGGGGTGTCTCACCATGGCTTTCTCGTGCTCGCTCACGTGGGTGAACTCTACGAAAGCCGCACCTGGGCCCGCATCTCCATTTGCCGGGGAACGGACGTCGCGGGCGGCCGTGCTCGCCGGTGGCCTCACCCGCCTTGACAACTAATTTTTTCGGTGGGATGGTTCGGGCATGCGAGATGTGGCGGTGATCGAAGACCCCGCGGCGGCCGAGGCGTCCCTCGACCCCATGCGCTCCAGGCTGCTGGCCGAGCTGGTCGAGCCCGGCTCGGCCACCACGCTGGCGGCCCGGGTCGGCCTGGCCAGGCAGAAGGTCAACTACCATCTGCGGACCCTGGAGAAGCACGGGCTGGTCGAGCTCGTCGAGGAGCGGAGGAAGGGCAACGTCACCGAGCGCGTGATGCGGGCCACGGCGGCCTCCTTCGTCATCTCGCCGGTGGCGCTGGCCGCTGTGCAGCCCGATCCCGCCAGGTCGTCCGACCGGTTGTCGGCGGGCTGGCTGCTGGCGGTGGCCGCCCGGCTCGTCCGCGACCTCGGCGAGCTGATCACCGGCGCGGTCAGGGCCCGTAAGCGGGTGGCGACGTTCGGCATCGACGGCGAGGTGCGCTTCGCCTCCGCGGCCGACCGGGCGGCGTTCGCCGAGGAGCTGACGTCGTTCGTGACGGCCCTCGTCGGCAGGTACCACGACGAGAGCGCCGAGGGCGGGCGCGAGCACCGGATCGTCGTCGCCGTCCACCCCTCCGTCAAGCCGTCCAAGCCGTCCGGGCCGCACACGTCAGCGCCGGCGTCCGCGCCGGGTGAGGGGGAGGGCTGACATGGGCCACCGGTTCGAGCTGCCCCAGGAGGCCGCGGTCGGCGTCACCCCGGAGGAGGTGTGGGAGGCCATCGCCACCGGCCCCGGCGTCGACTCGTGGTTCATGGGCCGTACCGAGGTGACGGAGAAGGCCGTGCGCACCGACTTCGCGGGGTTGCTGCCCGACTCGGCCGTCACGGCGTCCGACCCGCCCCACCGCTTCGCGCACCAGAGCGCGACGGGCGACGACGGGCGGTTCGTCGCGTACGAGTTCCTCATCGAGGGGCGCGACCAGGGCAGCACGGTCGTGCGCATGGTCACGAGCGGCTTCCTGCCCGGCGACGACTGGGAGACCGAGTACGAGGCGATGCGGAGCGGCCTGGCGATGTTCTTCGCCACGCTGGTCGAGTACCTCGGCCACTTCCACGGCCGCCCGGCCACGCCCGTCACCGTGTTCGGGCCGCCCGTCCGCGACTGGCCGGACGCCTGGCGCGCCCTGTACGCCGAGCTTGGCCTGGCGGCGGCCGGCGACGTGATGCCGCCGCCCGGTGACGTGGTGGGGCGGCGCGTGGCGTTCACGCCGGAGGGGCTCCCGCCCGTCGAGGGCGTCGTCTACTTCGCCAACGCCCAGACCCTCGGCGTCCGCACCTCCGGTGCGCTCTATCGCTTCATCCAGGGGATGCCCGGCGTCATGGTCGTCTCCCACGTCCTCTTCGCAGGCGGGGACACCGCCGCGCAGGAGCCGGGCTGGCAGGCGTGGCTCGGCCGGGTCTTCGCGGAGTGATCCCGCGTCCGCCGGCCCCGCGCTGCCGTTCATGGCGGCCACCTTCCGTCATACGCTGCCGCGTACCGGTCAGGGGCGGCGGGCCCGTACGCCGAGGACCATCGGCGTCGGCCCGTTGCCCTCGGCGAACCCGTCCAGCACCAGCCCCGCCTCCAGGAACGCGCCCAGGAGTTCGGCCAGCGGCCAGTGACTCGCACCCACCTTGTCGCGGATGCCCTGGTCCGTCCATGACTTCTTGGTCCAGTGGCCGTCGAGGTATCCGGGCCCGACCACGACCGCCTCGGGATCGGTCCGGTCGGCGAACCCGCCGCAGAAGCACGGATGCACGCCGACATGGACCAGCACCCCGCCCGGGCGCAGCACCCTGACCGCCTCCCGCAGCACGGCGGGGTAGGCCGGCATGTCGGTGTGGACCATCAGCGCCACGGCCGCAGGCAGCGACCCGTCGCGGAACGGCAGACGCGCCGCGTCGCCCCGCACGATCGGCAGACGCGGCCTGGCGTGGCGCAGCATCCCGGCCGACAGGTCGACGCCCACCGGGGACCAGCCCAGGTCGCGGAGGGCGGCGGCGTGGACGCCGGTGCCGCACCCGATCTCCAGGCACGCGCCCTCACCGCGGCCGAGCAGGCCGGCCAGCACCCGGCCCAGGCCAAGGGGGTCGTCCGCGGTCCTGGGCAGGAACTCGGTCTCGTACCAGTCGGCGATCTCGTCATAGGCGGCCCTCATGCCTCCATTCAGCCCGAGGCCCGTGCGCCCGGCCACCTGTTCCGCCGAAGGCTGATCACCGGGGACGAGGTCAGGGGGTGAAGCCCGCGATGGCGGACTTGATCGCGTCGCGCATCGTGCCGCTGCCGGTGTGGCCGGAGTCGTCCACCACGACGAGCCGCGCGTCCGGCCACGCCTGGGCGAGCTGCCAGGCGTTCTCCAGCGGGGCCCCCAGGTCGAACCGGCCGTGGACGATCACGCCGGGGATGCCGGCCAGCCGGTGGGCGTCGCGCAGCAGGGCGCCCTCCTCCAGCCACGCGCCGTTGGAGAAGTAGTGCGAGCAGATCCTGACCAGGGCCACCTGGGCGTCGGAGGGCCGGTCGCTGTAGGCGTTGTGCTTGCCGTTCGGCTCCAGGGAGATGACCGCGTCCTCCCAGGCGAGCCAGTCCTGGGCGGCCTTGGCGCGTACCGCCGGGTCGGGGTCGCCCACGAGCCGGTTGTAGGCGGCCAGCAGGTCCGGCAGGTCGCCGTCGCGCTGGTCCTCGGGCACGCCCGCGCGGAAGCGCTGCCACTCCTCGGGGAAGAACCGGCCCACTCCCCGGTACAGCCAGTCGATCTCGTACCTGCGGGTCATGGTGGCGGCGACCATGACGATCTCCGACACCCGCTCGGGGTGCGCCTCGGCGTAGGCCAGCATGAGCGTGGACCCCCACGAGCCGCCGTAGAGCAGCCACCGCTCCACACCCAGGTGCTCGCGCAGCCGCTCCATGTCGGCCACCAGGTGCGGCGTGGTGTTGGTGCTCAGATCGGCCGACGGGTCGGAGGCGTGGGGCAGGCTGCGGCCGCAGTTGCGCTGGTCGAACAGGATGATCCGGTGACGCTCCGGGTCGAACGTGCGGCGCTGGTTCGGCGTGCAGCCCGAGCCGGGGCCGCCGTGGACGACGAGGGCCGGCTTGCCCGCGGGGTTGCCGCAGACCTCCCAGTAGACGAGGTGGCCGTCGCCGGTGTCGAGGTGGCCGTGGTCGTACGGCTCGATCGGTGGAAGCATCGCACCAAGATACAACAGCGCTGTCATATCCTGGGGGTGAAGCGGACGAAGGGGATGAGCTTTCCGGCCTCGCGGTAGTCCTCCACGCTGCCGTCCACGGCGAACCCCATGATCCTGCACAGGTGGCGGGCGGCGACGGGGTGGCGCGGCGCGTACCGGGCCAGGATCTCCGCGCCCAGATCGGCCTCGAGAGGGGTGGCGGTCGCCCGGAGGGTGCGTCCGCCGACCTGGAGGGTCACCTCCGGGGTGGCCATGACGTTGCGGTACCAGTCGGCCTTGCGGCCGAAACCGGAGGCGGCCACGTAACCGTGCTCGTCGTGCTGGACGACCTCGATGACGGCCTGGCGGCGGCGGCCGGAGACGCGCCCGGTGTGGGTGAGCAGCATGACGCGGCCGCCCAGCAGCGGGCCCAGGCCGACGCGGTACATCAGGATGGGCAGGCGCCACAGCCCGCGGCGCAGCCCGGTCGGAGGAGCGGGCCTCTTGATGATCTCCATGGTTCAGCCTTTCCCGAGGAGGGGGCCGCACCCGGCCCCTGCCGTCGCGGTCGGTCACCGGAGAGGACGCCGGCCGGCAGCCGAGGTGGCGGGCGCTCCCCGGGCGGTGCCTAGGGGGTGTCGCGGCGCGGGGTGGCGAGGATGTGCTCGGCGAGTTCGCGGGCGCAGGCCACGGGGTGCGTGCCGGGCCGGGTGGCTCCGGCCGCCAGGGTGCCGTCGATGAGCAGGAGGAGCTGGGCGGCGGCGTGCGCCGGCCGGGGGTGGCCGAGCCGGAGGAGCTCGTCCTCGAGGAGCCGGTGGACGCGCTCGCGGTACTCGCGGGTGACGGCGTGGCCGGGGTGGCCGGGGTCGGCCAGGGCGAGGTCGGCGGCCAGGTAGCGGCAGCCGCGGAAGTCCGGCGCGTCGACGGCCTCGGCGAGCCCGTCGAAGACGGCCAGCAGGCGGGCGCGCGGATCGGCGCCGGCGTCGCGCATGGTCCGCCGGTACCACTCCTCGTCCTCGGCGGTGGTGCGCCGCAGCACCTCCACGATCAGCCCGTCCTTGCCGCCGAAGTGCTCGTACAGCGAACGCCGGGCCACGTTGGCGCCCTTCAGCAGCGCGTCGACGCCGATGCCCATCCCCTGGGTGTAGGTCAGGCGGCGGGCGGCGTCCAGCAGGCGTTCGCGCGGACCCGGTGCGGTGCGTGTGGTCATGACGTCAGCCTGCCACCGATTGACGAGTGGATCAACCGTTCTATATGGTCCGAGTAGACCGATCGATCTATCTATGAAGGATCCGAGCCATGGCACCCCGCACCACCACCGAGGTCATCGACCGTTTCAACCACGCCTTCACCGGACGCGACGCCGGCGCGCTCACCGACCTGATCGGCGAGGACTGCGTGATGGAGTCGGTCCAGCCGGCACCCACCGGAGAGCGCGTCGAGGGCCGCGCCGCCTGCCTGGCGTGGTGGAGCGCGCTCGTCGAGGACGGCACGACGCGGTTCGAGCCGCAGGAGGTCATCGTCGCCGGCGACCGGGCGACGATCCGCTGGCGTTACTTCTTCGGTGACGGCCCGGCCGACTGGGTGGAGGGCGTGAACCTCATGCGCGTCCGCGACGGCCTCATCGTCGAAGCCCTCGGCTACAGCAAGACCGCGGGCGAGGTCCCGCTGGCCGCCGAGTCCGGTCTCGACGGCTGACCGGCGCGCCTCGGATCCTCGGACACGCCCGTCTTGGCGACCCCGTGACGGGCGCGTTCCGGCCGCCGCCGCGGGTGAGGTGCGTCACAACCTCTGGGGGAGTGTCACACTTCGCGGGCGTCGCCCCTCTCAGGAGGTGATCGCGACGACCGCTGAAGGAGCCCGCAATGCCCGATGCGCCGCCACCCGCCCACCTGGCGGAGGAGGCGACCAGGATCTTCCTCGACCACCGCGAGCTGCTGTTCTCCATCGTGTACGCGATGCTGGGCGGCGTCGCCGACACCGAGGACGTCCTCCAGGAGACCTGGCTCGCCTGGGCCGCCCGCTGGGGCGGGGCCGAGGCCGGTGAGATCGCCGGCCCGCGCGCGTACCTCGTCCGCGTCGCCGTCAACGCCGCCCTCGCCCGCCGGGCCGCCGTCAGCCGCCGCCGCGAGACCTACCCCGGGCCGTGGCTGCCCGAGCCCGTGATCAGGGACGTCCCGGCCGGGTCCACCGAGGCCGGGACCGCCGGGGAGGACGCGGCGGAGCCGGCGCTGCGCGCCGAGGCGGTGTCCATGGCGCTCATGGTGGTCCTGGAGACCCTGGCCCCGGTCGAACGCGCCGTGTTCGTCCTGCACGAGGTGTTCGGCTACGCCCACACCGAGATCGCCGGCATGCTGGGCCGCCCGCCCGCGGCCGTCCGGCAGCTCGCGCACCGCGCCCGCGAGCACGTACGGGCCCGCCGCCCCCGCTACCGCCCCGACCCGGGTGCCCGGCGGCAGGTCACCGAGCGGTTCCTGGCCGCCGCGCTCGGCGGCGACCTGGACGCGCTCATGCGCGTTCTCGCGCCCGACGTGACGCTGTGGACCGACGGCGGCGGCAGGGCGCGGGCCTCCCTCCAGCGGCCGGTGCGCGGACGCGCCAAGGTGGCCCGGCTCATCGCGGGCATCACCTCCCACATCCCGGAAGGGGTCGAGGTCCGCTATCGCACCGTCAACGGCGACCCGTCGGCCGTCCTCTTCGACGGCGACGCGCCGTTCGCCGTCATGGTCGTCGATCTGGCACCCGACGGCGACCACGTGACCGGCATCTACACGGTCACGAACCCCGACAAGCTCACCCATGTGACGTCTGCCCGCCCGGCCACCGAGCCGGCCCCGGACGGACCTCCGCCGTCGGAGGCTCCTCGTCAACGGAAGGTTGAACCATGATCCTGGTCACCGGTGCCACCGGCGCCCTCGGCCGTCCCCTCGTCCGCCTGCTCGCCCGCGAGGGCGCCAAGGTGCGCGCCGTCACCCGCGACCCGGACGCGGCGCGCCTCCCGGACGGCGTCGAGGTCGTCCGGGGCGACCCGTCCCGGCCGGACACGCTCGGCCGGCACCTCGACGGCGTCACCACCGTCTTCCTGCACCCCCGCGCGTGCGGCGACAGCCCCGAGGAGCTGCTCGCCCTGGCCGGGCGGCACGGCGCGACCAAGGTGGTGGCGCTGTCCGCCGTCAACGTGGACGACCCGCTGAGCCTCCAGCCCTCCCGCGCCCGCGGCGACCGCAACAAGGAGACCGACGCCGCCGCGGCGGGGAGCGGACTGGAGTGGACCAGCCTGCGGCCTGCCTCGTTCGCCGGCAACGCGCTCGTCTCGTGGGGGCCGCAGATCCGCGCCGGCGACGTCGTCCGGTACGTGTACGCGGGCTTCGCGGAGCCGCTCGTCGACGAACGCGATCTGGTGGAGGTCGCGGCCCGCGCCCTGCTCACCGGCGACCTGGCCGGCCGGCGGCTGGAGCTGACCGGGCCCGAGAGCGTCTCCCACGAGCGGGCCGTGGCGCTCATCGGCGAGGCCGCCGGCAGGCCGCTGCGCTTCGAGGAGATCGCGCCGGAGGCCGCCGAGGAGGGCATGGTGCGGGGCGGGCTGCCGCGGCCGTTCGTGTCCGCGCTGATGGCGAGGTACGCCCGGTACGCGGCGCTGCCGCCCGCCGGGCCGACCGGGACGGTGGAGGAGGTGCTGGGGCGGCCGGCGCGGACGTTCGCCCAGTGGGCCGCCGACCACGCCGCCGCCTTCCGCTCCTGACCCGCCCCGTGGCCTCCGACAGCGTCCCCGGCCTGCCGCGCGACTCGGTGAGAGGGGTCAGTTCACTCGGGTGACCCGGCCCAGGGCCGGGGGCTGCAGCGGGCTCTTCGCCCGGATGTAGGACTCGAAGGCGTCGATGTCGCGTACCTTCTCCACCCGGTCGGTCCCCTCGGTCAGCACGGAGAAGCCGTCGCCGCCGTTCGCGATGAAGGAGTTGGCGGTCAGGCGGTACCGCGCGGCCGGGTCGACGACGGTCCCGTCGAGCTTGATGGTGGCCGGGTCGATCCGGTCGCAGGCGGGCTTGGCGTTGTCGTAGGTGTAGGTCAGGCCCTTGGAGATGCCGAGCACGCGTGCCGTGCGCTGCTCGCACCACTGCTGCTCCAGCAGCCGTTCGAGCTGCGTGCCGGTCAGGGTCATCGTGACCAGGGTGTTCCTGAACTGCTGCACGCGCATGGCCTCGCCGTGGGTGACCAGGTTGGGCAGGTCGTTGCCGGTGGCCGAGACGTACAGGTCGCCGCCGATGCCTCCGCCGTACGGAGGCTGGATCGCGATCTGGGCGCCGCCGTTCTCCGGCGCCGAGGTGGCGAAGAGCCGGGCGTCGGCCAGGGCGTGGCCCATCGTCGACTCGCCCACGGCGTTCCTGGCCGCCGTGAGGTCGCCGGTGATCATGCCGACCGGCTTGTCCAGCCGGCGGTGCGCCTCCTCCTCGCTCTTGCGGCGCAGCACCGAGATCGGCCCATGGGGCTTGATGTCGTGGGTGACCGTGATGTTCTCCGCCTTCGCCGTGACCGGGTTGCCGGTGGCGCGGTCGACGGTGAGGTTGATCCGCGTGACCTCGCGGCTGAAGCCCGACGTCTGGGTGACGGGGATGCCGTTGATCACGCAGTTGTAGGCGTTGTGCGTGTGGGCGGAGACGACGGCGTCCACCTCGGGATCGAATCTGGCGACGATGTCCTTCACCGGTCCCACCAGGTTGTTGCACTGGTTGGGCAGGCCGCCGCCGGTCTGGCCGCCGCCCTGGTGGAGCAGGACGACGATGGTGCGCACGCCCTTGGCCTTGAGCTCCGCGACGTAGGCGTTGACGGTCTCGACCTCGTCGCGGCCCTGCAGGGGCGCGGTGGGGGAGGGCGCCTCGAAGAGCGAGTTCTTGTGGGTCAGCCCGATGATGCCGACCTTGACGCCGCGCACCTCCTTGACCAGGTAGGGGTCGAAGGCGGGCTTGCCCGTGGTGGTGTCGACGATGTTGGCGCCCAGGAAGGGGAAGGAGGCGCCCTTGAAGCCCGGCACGCTGCACCCCTCGACCGGGTGGCAGCCGCCGTTCTCCAGCCTGCGCAGCTCGGTCAGGCCGCGGTCGAACTCGTGGTTGCCGACGCTCGAGGCGTCCAGGCGCATCAGCGACAGCGCCGCGATGGCCGGCTCGTCGTTCATGACGGCCGAGGCCGGGCTGTTGATGATGTTGTCGCCCGCGGCCAGGCGCAGGGTGCCGCGAGGGTTGTCCTTCTGCAGCCGGTCCATGTGGGCCGCCAGGTACTCGGCGCCGCCCGCCTCGACCGGGCCGTCCGGGGTCATGGCGATGCTCGAGGGGAGGGAGGAGTGGAAGTCGTTGAAGGTCAGTAACTGGATGTCCACCGCGTCGGTGGAGGCGGGCAGCAGGCTGGTGCTCCCGAGCACCAGGGCCATGAGGAGGTTGCGCATGGCCTCGAAAGTGACATAGTCCCAGCAAGTCCCGCAAGGGGGAAAATTTCTAACATCCGCTGTTGAATGTGAACTATTGACATACCTGCCGGAAACCGGGAGGGTTCCTCCCATGTCACCGATCCTGGCCCGAATCCGGGGGGTCGAGCCCACCCTCACCGCGGCCCACCGGCGCATCGCCGAGACGATCCTCGCGGAGCCCGCCGTCGTGGCCGCCTCGACCATCGGCGAGCTGGCGGAGCGGTGCGGCACCTCGCTCACCACCATCACCCGCTTCTGCCGCGAGCTGGGCCTGGCCGGCTACCCCGAGCTCAGGCTGGCGCTGGCGGCCGAGCTCGGGCGCAACGACGCCGCCCCGCGCGAACAGGGCCTGATCGCCTTCTCGCCGGACGACCCCGCGAGCCTGGTGCTGCGCAGCCTGCTGGCCAGCGACATGCGCGCCATGGAGGAGACGGCGGCCCAGCTCGACCTCAAGGCGGTGGACCGGGCGGTCTCCGCCCTGGTGCGCGCCAGGTTCATCGACTTCTTCGCGGTCGCCGGCAGCGCCGGCGTGGCCATGGACCTGCACCTGCGGCTGCACGCCGTCGGCCGGCCGGGCGCGCTGTGGACCGACGTGCACAGCGCCGTCTGCAGCGCCAACGCGCGCGACGACCAGGACGTGGCGCTCGGCATCTCCCACTCGGGCACCACGGCCGAGGTCGTCGAGCCGCTGACCATCGCCAGGGAACGCGGCGCCACCACGATCGCGGTCACCAACTTCCCCCGCAGCCCGCTGGCCGAGGCCGCCGACATCGTCCTCACCACCGCCGCGCAGGACACCCCCTTCCGCGCGGGCGGGGTGGCCGCCCGCCACACCCAGATGCTCGTCATGGACTGCCTCTACATCGGGGTCGTCCAGCGCACCCACGAGACCAGTAACCAGCTCCTGACCGCCGCCACTGACGCGGTCGCCAAGCACCGCCTGCCCCCACGCTAGGAGCCGCTCATGCGCCTCGCCGCCGCCGCTGTCGCCTTGGCGATGGCCGTCACCGCCTGTGCCCCCTCGACCACCCCCCGTGCCGCCGACGGCAAAGTCACCCTCTCGGTGTGGGGGTGGGGTCCCGAGGCCAACTTCGACAAGATGTTCGCCGCGTACGAGAAGCTCCACCCCGGCGTCGACGTCGACGCCCGCTCCTTCACCACCGCGACCGAGTACGACACGATCCTGTCCACCGGCCTGGCCGGCGACAACGGCCCCGACCTGGCCTGGCTGCGCGCCGGCGCGAACCTGCAGCCGCTCGTCGAGGCCGGGCGGCTGCTCCCGCTCGACACCAAGGACGTGCCCGGCCTCGCCGGCTTCGACCACGCCATCCTGCGCGCCGCCAAGGGCGACAAGGACGGCAAGGTGTACGGCGTGCCGTTCGCCGTGCAGACCCTGCAGGTGATCTACAACAAGAAGATCTTCGCGGCCAACGGCATCACCCCGCCGAAGACCTACGACGAGATGATCGCCTCCGCCGGGAAGCTCAAGGCCAAGGGGATCATCCCGTTCGCCTTCGGCGGCAAGGACGACTGGATGCTGCCGATCGTGGCCAGCATCTTCGGCACCGCCCACTGGGGCGGCGACGACTTCATCGCGGCCGTCAAGGCCAAGCAGAAGAAGTTCGCCGACCCGCGCTTCGTCGAGGGCATCGACCAGCTCAACAAGCTCAAGCCGTACTTTCCCGAGAACGCCGCCGGCGTCTCCTACACCGACGCGCAGATCCTGTTCTCCTCCGGCAAGGCCGCCATGTTCCCCGGCGGCCTGTGGGAGCTGAACTTCTTCACCGAGAACGCCAAGGACGTCGAGCTGGGCGTCTTCACACCGCCCGTGCCGGAGGGTCAGGGCCTCATGCCCGGCTTCACCGACGGCTCCTACGGCATCAACGTCAAGACCCGGCACAAGGCCGAGGCGCTGAAGTTCGCCGCCTGGCTGGCCTCACAGGACTACGGCCGGCTCTACACCGACACGCAGCGCACCTTCTCCGCCGTGCCCGGCGTCACGCCCAAGGACCCCCTGCTCGGCGAGGTCGCCACCACCTTCGAGCAGCACGGCGCCACCTACTTCATGAACGAGTTCGCCTACGGCAACCCCTCCTCGGCCGCCGTGTTCTCCAAGGCGCTGCAGGAGATGCTGCTGGGCCGCATCACGGCCGAGAAGGCGGCGGAGCAGCTCGACAAGAGCGTGTCCACATGGCTCTAGGCCTGCGGCGGGGGCAGGGCAGGAACGGATCGTCGTACCTGTTCCTGATCCCCGCCTTGCTCCTCTACTCCGCCTTCGTCGTCTACCCGCTGTTCACCGGCCTGACCTACAGCTTCTTCTCCTGGAAGGGCACGCTGCGCGACGGCTTCGCCGGGCTGGACAACTACGCCGGCCTGCTGTCGGGCGCCTTCCGCGACCAGCTGCTGCCCGCGCTGGGGCACAACGCCCTGCTCTTCGCGGGCACCATGCTGGTGCAGAACACGCTGGGCCTCGCCTTCGCCCTCGCCCTGTCCCGCGTGCGGCGCGGCAAGCGGGCGCTGCAGACCATGTTCGCCCTGCCGTACCTGGTCAACCCCCTGGTCATCGGCTACCTGTGGACGCTGCTGCTCAGCCCCGCCTTCGGCCCGGTCAACGCGCTGCTCAAGCCGCTCGGCCTGGCGATGCCGTGGCTGGGCGACCCGGACACCGCGCTGCCGACCGTCATCGTGATCACCACCTGGCAGTGGGTGGGCTTCCCGATGCTGCTGTTCAGCGCCGCCCTCGGCGGCATCCCCCAGGAGTACGCCGAGGCCGCCAGGACCGACGGCGCCGGCTCCTGGCAGGTGCTCTGGCGCGTCACGCTGCCGCTGCTCAAGCCGGCCATGGCCACCGTCACGATCCTCAGCTTCATCGGCAGCATGGGCACCTTCGCCCTGGTCTACGCGCTCGGCGGCTCCAACGGCGCCCCGGCGGGCGCGACGGACGTGCTCGGCCTGCTGTTCTACCGGACCGCCTTCGCCTCCGGCGACGTCAACGCGCTCGGCACCTCCTCGGCGCTGGCGGTCTTCATGTTCACCCTCATCTTCGGCTCGACGCTGCTGCTGGAGCGGGTCCTGAGGAGGAAGGCGTGAGGGCGTCGATCGTCAAGGTCCTGCTCTGGGGCTACGCCGCCTTCTCCATGACACCGCTGCTCGTCATGGTGCTCAGCTCGTTCCGGCCCACCAGCGACATCTTCGACCAGCCGCTCGGCCCGCCCACCGGGTTCGGCAACTACGCCAAGGCGTGGACGGAGGCGTCCTTCTCCACCTACGTGGTCAACTCGGCCGTCGTCGTGGTGTGCGCCGTGCTGCTGGGCGCCGTGGTCTCGCTGCTGGCCGCCTACCCCCTCGGGCGCCGGGAGTTCCGCGGGCGCGGCGTGTTCGCCGCCTACTTCGTCTCCGGCATGACGTTGCCCGCCCACCTGGGCGTGCTGCCGCTGTTCTACCTGCTGGAGAGCATGGGGCTGGTGGACTCGCTGAGCGGGCTGGTGCTGGTCTACGCGGCCGGGTCGGTCCCGTTCAACGTCTTCGTGCTGACCGCCTTCTTCCGCCAGCTCCCGCACGAGCTGGACGAGGCCGCCGCCCTGGACGGCGCCGGGCCGTTCGCGACCTTCTGGCACGTGATGCTGCCGCTGGTCCGGCCCGCGCTCGCGACGGTGGTGGTCTTCCAGTTCGTGCCGATCTGGAATGACTTCTTCTATCCCCTGGTCCTGATGCGGGACGAGAGCAAGCTGACCCTGCCGGTCGGCCTCACCCACTTCTTCGGCCAGTTCCAGAACGACTGGGGGACGCTCTTCGCCGGCCTGGTGATGACGACGATCCCCCTGGTCGTGCTCTTCGTCCTGGCCACGCGCCAGATCGTCGCCGGGCTGACCGCCGGCATGAACCGTTGAGGAAACAGTCTATGGATCTTGTGATGGCCTTCGCCGACGAGGCGCGTTCCCGCCTGGACCGGCTGGTGACCGGCCAGCTGCCCGCCATCAGGCAGGCGGGGGCGCTGATCGCGGAGACCGTGCGCGCCGATGGCGTCGTGCACGCCTACGGGACGGGGCACTCCGAGGCGGTGGCGCTGGAGGTGGCGGGCCGGGCCGGCGGTCTCATCCCGACCAACCGGCTCACCCTGCGCGACCCGGTGGTGCTGGGCTCGGCCGACCCGGGCGAGTTCGACCCGCTGGCCGAGCGCGACCCGCGCACCGCGCACCAGGTGCTGGCGCTGCACACGATCGAGAAGTCCGACGCCTTCGTCATCGCCTCCAACTCCGGCGGCAACGGCTCGACCGTGGAGATGGCCCGGCTGGTCAAGGAGCGCGGCCTGCCGCTGATCGCCATCACCTCCCTGGCGCACTCCGGCGCCATCACCTCGCGCCATCCGTCGGGGAAGCGGCTGTTCGAGCTGGCGGACCTCGTGATCGACAACCTCGCCCCGTACGGCGACGCCGTCCTGCCGACCGAGCACGGCCCGGCGTGCGGCATCTCGTCGATCACCTCGGCGCTGATCGTGCAGCTCATGGTGGCCGAGGCGATCGGCCTGCTCCTGGCGGATGGAACGGTCCCGCCGGTCTACCTGTCGGCCAACATCCCCGGCTCCGACGCCCGCAACGACGCCCTCGTGGCCCGCTACGCCGGGCGGATCAGGACCGGGGCGCTGTGAACCTGACGATCGCCGCCTTCTGGCCGCCGCCTCCCCACGAGACGACCGTCACCCGCTACCGGGAGATCGCCGACGCCGGCATCGACCTGGTCATCACCGGCAACTACCTCAACGACCGCGTCATCCTGCGGCACGCGCTGGCCTGCGCCGAGCAGGCGGGGCTCGGCGTGCTGGTCGCCTCGGACCCGCGCGTGGACGTGCTCATGCGCGACCTCGACGTGGACCCGGCTCCGCTGCTCGGCCGGGTGGTCGACGACTACCGCGCGTTCCGCTCCTTCCGCGGCGTCAGCCTCATGGACGAGCCGCACGCCGAGCAGTTCCCGAGGGTGGCGGCCGGGGTCGCCGCCGTGCGCGCGGCCGGCGCCTTCGCCTACGCCAACCTCTTCCCGAGCCACGCCACCGGCCCCTACGACGCCTACGTCGGGGAGTTCGCCAGGCTCGTCCGCCCCGACGTGCTCTCCTTCGACCGCTACCCGTTCCTGGCCGGCGGCGTCGACGACGGCTACCTCGCCGACCTGGCGACGGTGCGCGAGCACGCGCGCCGGGCCGGCCTGCCGGCCTGGATGTACGTGCAGACGCTGGCCTACGACGGCCACCGTGAGCCGTCGGCCGCCGAACTGGCCTGGCAGGTCAACACCGCCCTGGCCTACGGCTACACCGGCATCCAGTACTTCACCTACTGGACGCCCGACCCGGCGCGCGGCGAGGGCTTCCAGCCGGCGCTCGTCGACGGGGACGGCGTGCCGACCGAGCGCCACGGCATCGTGCGCGACCTCAACACCCGCTGGCTGCGCCCGGTGGCGGCCGAACTGTCCGGCTGGACGTCGGTGGAACACGCCGGCGACGTCCTGGTCGGCCGTTACGGCGAGCGCCTGCGGTTCGTCTGCAATGCCCGCTTCGACGAGCCGGTCGAGGTCACGCTCGACGGGATCGGCGAGGCCTTCGACCCGGCGACCGGTTCCTACGAGCCCTGCGGCACGGCCTTCACCCTCGCGCCGTCACGGACGACGAGCAGCCGCTGCCGGAGGAGCTTCTCGCCGCTCTTGAGCCCTACGCGGCATCCACCGGCAACGGCACCGTCAACCAGGAA
>NZ_JBFAIA010000176.1:0-17449 GCF_040654455.1 Nonomuraea sp. NPDC050691 | reverse complement strand
CATCGACACCGCCACCCGCACCGTGCGGCTGGCATCGGGCCGCGCCCTCGACTACGACTACGTCATCTACGCGGTCGGCTCATGCGTCCCGCCCTGGAACGCGAGCTCGGGCGGCGACGCCCGCTCATCGGTGACGTCGCGGTGCTGCCCGCCGTCCTCGGCCCGCGGGCCGGGGCGATCGGCGCCGCGCTCTGTGGAGGGATGTCCGGATGAACGCCTGTGGAGGGAGCTGTCGATGAGGTGGATACGGCGTGCGATGGAGTTGCTCGGCGAGATCGAGCGGACACAGGAGGAGGCCCTGGCGGCGGCGGCGCGCATCGCGTCGTCGGTCATCGGCGGCGGCGGTGTGGTGCACACGTTCGGCACCGGCCACTCGCGGATGGGCGTGGAGGAGATGTTCCCCCGCTACGGCTCCTACCCGGGCTTCCATCCCATCGTGGACCTGTCGACGACGTTCTACACGCAGGTCGCCGGGTCGAACGGGATGCGGCAGGCGATGTTCATCGAGCGGGTCGAGGGGCTGGCCGACGCCATCCTGGCCAACTTCGAGCTGCGGCCGAGCGACGCGGCGATCGTGTTCAGCGTCAGCGGGCTGAACGCCGTGCCGATCGAGATGGCGATGGGGCTGCGCAAGGCGGGACTGCCCGTGGTGGCCGTGACCTCGATGCGGGAGACCATGGCCGTCGCGTCCGGCCATCCGAGCGGGACGCGGCTCGCCGACCACGCCGACGTGGTGATCGACCTGTGCACCCCGGTGGGCGACGCGCTCTGCTCGGTGGACGGGCTGGCCGAGCCGGTCGGCCCCGGCAGCACGCTGGCCGCGGTCTCCGTGGTCAACGAGATCAAGGTGCGGACGGCCGAGCTGCTGGTCGCGGGCGGGTGGACGCCGCCGGTGATCTCCAGCGCCAAGCTCGTCGGCGCTCCCCGCTCGGAGGAGCTGTTCGAGGCCGCCTACCTGGAGCATGCCCGCCGCGCCGCCGACGTGCTCAGGAAGCCATGAGCGCGGTCCTGGTGGCCGGCTCGGAGGGCGGCATCGGCCGCGCCTGCGTCGAGGCGGTGGAGGCGTCCGGGGTGCCCGCGTTCGGGGTGGACCTCGCCGACGGGATCGACATCACCAGACCCGGCGGGGCGGAGAAGGCCCTAGCCCGGGCGGCGGAGGCGCACGGGGCGGTCTCCGGCGTCGTCCACGCGATCGGCATGTCCGGCCGGTCGCTCGGCGACGGCGGCGTGGCCGACTGCACCGACGCGGCGTGGAACGAGGTGCACCGGGTCAACCACGAGTCGGTCTTCCGGCTGCTGCGCGCGGCGATCCCGGCCATGCCGGACGGCGGGTCGATCGTGGTGATCGGTTCGGCGCTGGGCACCTCGCTCGACGACGACTTCCGCACCGTGGCCTACGCCTCGGCCAAGGGCGGGCTGATCCCGCTGATCAGGATCGCGGCGCGCGAGGCGGCGCCGCGCGGGGTGCGGATCAACCTGGTCTCGGCCGGGCTGGTGTCCACGCCGATGAGCCGCCGGGCGCGCGAGTCCGAGGCGATCCGGGCCCGGATGCCCGCGCTCATGCCGCTCGGCGCCGCGCCGTGCCGGCCGGAGGAGGTCGCGCAGGCCGTGCTGTGGCTGCTGTCGCCGGCGTCCGGGCGGACCACGGGCGCGGTGATCCCCGTCGACGGAGGGTGGCACCTGCGATGAACGTCCTGTGGGAAGGCGACGTGGTGGTGGCGGGCGGGGGCAGCGCCGGGTGCGCGGCCGCCGTGGCCGCCGCGCGGTCCGGGGCGACGTGCCTGCTCGTGGAGTCGGCCGGCTTCCTCGGCGGCACGGGCGCCGCGGTGCTCGACACCTTCTACGGCTTCTACTCCCCCGGCCCCGAGGCGCCGCGGGTCGTCGGCGGCATCGGCTGGGAGGTGTGCGAGCGGCTGTTCGCGGCCGGAGCCGCCTTCGAGCGGCCCAACACCTACGGCGCGGGGACCGGGGTCACGTACGAGCCGGAGGAGCTCAAGGTCGTCTGGGACGAGCTGACCGCGGACGCGGAGGTGCTGCTGCACGCCAGGGTCTGCGGCGTCGTGCCGGGCGAGGGCGTCGTCGTGGAGACCGTGGCGGGACGGTTCCTGGTCAGGACGCGGGTGGTGGTGGACGCCACCGGGGACGCCGAGGTGGCCTGGCGGGCCGGTGCCGCCCTCGACCGCCCGGGCATGCGGCGCCAGCCGATGACGACCACGTTCCGGCTCGGCGGGGTCGACCCGTCGGTCACGAGCACGGCGGAGCTGCACGCGCTGATGGCCGAGGCGGACCTGCCCCGGCGTGAGGGGTCGGTGCACAGGACCGTCCACGACGGCATCGTGCACACCAACCTCACCCGGGTGAGCGGCCTCGACCCGACCGACCCGTTCGAGCTGTCGCGGGCGGAGCGGGAGGGGCGGCGGCAGGTCGGCGCGTACGTCCGCTTCCTGCGCGAGAAGGTGCCGGGGTACGGCTCGGCCGTGCTGCTGGGCACCTCCACGCGGATCGGGGTGCGCGAGTCGCGGCGGCTGGCCGGCCGGTACGTCCTGACCCGGGACGACGTGCTGGCCGGGCGGGACTTCCCCGACGCGATCGCCCGGTGCGGCGCGCCCATCGAGGACCACGACTCGGGGGCCGGCACGCGGTGGGAGTACGTCCAGGACTTCCGCACCTACGGCATCCCGTACCGGTGCCTGCTGCCCGTCGACGTGGGCGGGCTGATCGTGGCGGGGCGGTGCCTGTCGGCCACGCACGACGCCCACGCCTCCGCCCGCTCCATGGGCCAGTGCATGGCGATGGGGCAGGCGGCGGGGACGGCCGCGGCGCTGGCGGTGAAGGCGGGCGTGGAGCCCGCGGAGGTGGACGCGGGCCTGCTGCGCGAGCGGCTGCGCGAGGAAGGGGCGCTGCTGTGACGATCGGCATCGTACGGGGGGTGCTGCCGTGACGGTCCGCACCGTGCTCGGGGACGTCGAGGAGCTCGGCGTCACCTACGCGCACGAGCACCTGTTCATGACCGGCGGCTGGCCGGTGCGCGAGGAGCCGGACTACCGGCTCGACTCCCTCGACGCGGCCGTCGCGGAGGTGTCGGCGGCGATGCGCGCCGGCCTGTCGGCGGTGGTGGAGATGACGCCGCTCGGCTTCGGCCGCAGCCCGTCGCTGATGCGGGAGCTGGCCGGGCGGACCGGCCTGCACGTGATCGCGGTGACGGGCTTCCACAAGAGCCGCTACTACGCCGACGACCACTGGCTGCACCGCTACGCGGCCGACGAGATCACCGAGCTGCTGGTGTCCGAGATCGAGCTGGGCATGGACGAGTACGGCCTGGTCGGTCCCCTGGTGCGGCGATCGCCCGCCCGGGCGGGGGCCATCAAGATCGCGACCGGTTACCACGCGCTCGGCCGCGGGGTGGGGCGCCTGGTCGGGGCGGTGGCCGCCGCCGCGCTGGTCACCGGCGTGCCGATCGTCAGCCACTGCGACAAGGGCACGATGGGCCACGAACTGCTCGACGCCCTGGCGGCCGACGGGGTCGTGGCCGACCGGGTGGTGCTCGGGCACATCGACCACAACCCCGATGCCGGATATCTCATCTCCCTGGCGGAAAGGGGGGCCTATCTGGCCTTCGACCGGCCCGGCCGGATCAAGTACGGCCCGGACAGCGACGTCGTCGCGCTCGTCGCGGAGCTGGCCGGGCACGGTCTGGGCGACCGGCTGCTGTTCGGTATGGACCTGGCGCGCCGGTCGTACTGGCCGAGCCTGGGCGGGGGGCCGGGGCTGACGTACCTGCTGGAGAGGTTCGTGCCGCGGCTGGAGGCCGCGGGGCTCGGCGACGTGGCCACGGCCGCGCTGACCGGGAACCCGCGCGCCGCCTTCGCGCTGCGCGCCCCGACGCCCTGAGGGACGCGTGCGAAGGGATCGGCCGGATCCCCAGGGGATCCGGCCGACCCGCGCGACGGAGCGGGCCCTGGGGGCCGGCACGGGTTCCTCGCCGGAGCGGCCGGTCCTTCGGGGAGCGGTCGCTAGGGGAGGTTCTTCTCGGCCTGGTTCTGCCAGCTCGCGTTGGTGTTGATCTCGGGGGTGGCGCCCGCGAACGCGCCGCGCGCGTAGGCGTCGTCCTGCAGCCGGTACATCAGCCAGGCCGTCAGGTAGCCGAGGAAGCCGCCGCCCGTGCCCTGGACGGTGTTGTGGTCGGCGCCCTTCAGCAGCGCCTTGGCCGCGGCGCCGGGCACCTGGCCGTAGTACGTCTGGATCGCGGAGTTGGGCGAGATGATGACGTCGTTCGCGCCGCTGAGGAACAGCACCGGGCAGGTCAGCCGGCTCACGGAGAACGCGTCTCCGGAGCTGACCCAGATCGGCGCGGGCAGGGCGATGGGGACGACGGTGTCGATGAGGCCGCCGGACTTGGTGGCGGTGTTGACCGAGCCGCCGGCGCCCTGGGAGTGACCGACCGCGCCGACCCTGGTCACGTCGAGCTTGTCGTGGAAGACGCTGGAGGAGTCGGCGTTCCTGTCGATGAGGTACTGCGCCGCCGCGATCATCTCGGAGCCGGTGCCGGTCGTGGTGTCGGTCGAGGCGACCACGGCGAAGCCCCAGGAGGCGAGTTGGTTGAGCACGCCGGAATACTGCGTGGGCACCGCGTTCGTGCCGTTGCCCCAGGTGATGATCGGGTGCTTGAAGCCCCCCTCGCCGAGGTTGGCCGGATAGTACAGCCGGACGCCTGGCGCGTCGGCCGTGGCGACCGCCCAGGGGCCGGCCACCTTGTAGTGCGCCTCGATGGTGTCGGCGGCGACGGCGCCGCTGCCGGTGGTGCGGTCGGTGGTGCGGTCGGTGGTGCCGCCGGCGGCGCCGGCGGCCTGGGCCGGGCTCGCGACGACTCCCAGCACGAGTAAGACGGCTGCCGCAAGGAGCCTCATACAGCCTCCCGGAGATTTGTACGGATGACCGGAACTCTCGCTTCACAGGGGACGGTTGTCAATGGTTGGATCAGGGCCATGGAACACGTGCCCTCCGCCGCCGAGATGCTCGGCTGGATCGAGACCGTCGTGTCGCAGGGGATCCGCCGGCCGGGCTATCCGGCCGACGTGTGGACGGAGCGGTGGCTGGCGGACCGGCTGGCCGCGTTCGGGCTGGACGTGGAGCTGGAGCCGGTGGAGGTGACCCGCTGGCAGCCGGGCGCCGGAGTGCTGCGGCTCGACGACGGCACGGAGCTGCCGGGGCTGCCCCTGCCGTTCACCGCGCCGACCTCCGGCCTGCGCGCGCGGATCGTCCGGCTCGCGGACGCGCGCCCCGGCGACATCGCGGTGGACGAGCTGGCCTTCACCGAGGTGCCGCAGTCGTTCATCCGGACGCTGGCCACCTCGGCCTACGACCCGGAAGGCGTCTTCGACACGCTCGTCCAGACGATCCCGTTCGGGCCCCGGATGATGGAGGTGGTCGAGCCCGCCCTGGAGGCGGGCGCCGCCGGGTTCGTCGGCGCGCTGACGGGCGTGCCGTGGGAGACGCGCGACTACTACGTGCCCTACGACGCCGTCGAGCGGCCCGTCCCCGGGCTGTGGCTGTCCGCGGGCGACGCCCGGCGGCTCCTCTCCCGCCTCCCCTGCCAGGGCGAGCTGGTCGCCGAGGCGACCCGCGACACCGTGACCACGCACAACGTGGTGGCGACGCTGCCGGGCGCCTCGCCGCACTGGGTCATCGTCGCCTCCCACCACGACGGCCCGTGGGCGTCGGCGGTCGAGGACGCCTCGGGTCTCGCGCTCGTGCTGGCCGCCGCGCGCCACTGGGCCCGCGTGCCGGCCGCGGAACGGCCGCACAACCTCATGTTCCTGTTCACCTCCGGGCACATGGCCCACGCCGCCGGCACCAGGGCGTTCATCGAGCGGCACCGCGCCATGCTCGCGGACGTGGTGCTCCAGGTGCACCTGGAGCACGCCGCGCTGCGCTGCGAGAGCGTGGACGGCACGCTGCGGCCGACCCGCGACCCCGAGGTCAGGTGGTGGTTCACGACCCGGGAGCCGCGGCTGGAGAAGCTGGTCGCCACCACCCTGGAGGCCGAGCGGCTGCGCCGCTCCTTCGTGCTGCCGCCCGACGTGTTCTCCCCGATGCCGCCCACCGACGGCGCGTTCTTCCACCCCGAGGGCGTGCCGCTGGTGCACTTCCTGTCGGCGCCCATGTACCTGTTCGACTCGGCCGACACGCTCGACAAGGTCGACGTCGAAGGGCTGGAGCCGCTGGCCCGCGCGGCCGTGCGCATCGTGGCGGGCACCGAAGGCTGGTCACCGGCCACCCTCCGGGGCGGCGCGTGACGCCCTCCCCACAGCGGTCCGCGCATCCCCCGTCCCGGCCGGGTGCGTGATGCGGCTGCGGTGACGACCTGATCGTGGACGCGCAGCAGACCTACCGCCTGCCCCCGGCGCGCGTCGACGTGCTCGGCTTCTACCGGGCGCTCGCCGCCGGAGACGGCTGGCGGCCCGGCGAGGAGCCGGGGTCTGCCTCGAACCGATGAACGAGCCGCACGACTACGCATCGGCGGACTCCCGGCATGGAGGCGATCGTTTCCCGGGCCCCCGCACGGAGTTGACCTCACCGAGACCGCTGAGGTCCCGTTATCGGGATCGGTCAGTCGTTGGCAGGTCTGCTGAATTCTTCGATCAGCACGGGATACTGCTCCCCGCCATGTCCGGCGGCGATCGCCCGGTCGGCCATCGCTTTGATCAGCTTCGGCAGTTCGGCGTTGACACCCACCGCCTCGCTCTCCTCGATGAGGTGGCTCATCGCCCGCGCGTCGGTTTCCAGGGCCGACACCTCGGCCGGGAAGGAGCCGCTGTCGATCTGCTCGGCATAGCCGGGCAGCCATTCGGCCACACCGGCAGCGATCTGCTGCGCAAACGGCGCAAACGTCCCGGCGTCAACCCCGGCCGTCCTGAGCAGAGCGGTGCCCTGGAGCCAGGCGTTGAGCACACTCCACATCATGGCGAGACCGGCCACGTCATACAGGGACGCCAGCCCATGGTCCGCACCAAGGTAGGTGACGGTGCCGAGCGCGTCGAGCGTCGACTTGTGCACCTCGAAGTCCGACTGCGGCCCGCTCTGCAGAATCGACGCCTCGGCGGTCCCGATCGCCGACGGGATGGCCATGATGGCGCCGTCCAGGTAACGGGCGCCGCGCTGCTCGGCCCATCGGGCGGCCTCCCGGGCCTGGGCCGAGTCGCCCGAGGTCAGGTTGATCAGCATCCTGCCGTCCAGCTCGCCCTCGCTCGCGCCGAGCAGCTCGCGCATGGCCTGGTAATCGGTGACGCAGATGATCGTCAGAGAACTCGCCTTGAGCGCGTCGCCGACCGTCGGCGCCAGCCGTGCACCCTCGGCCACCAGCCGGTCGGCCTTGGAGGGTGTGCGGTTCCACACGGTTGTGGGGTGCCCGGCCTTCAGGAGCGCGCCGGCGAGCGCCCGGCCCATCAGTCCGAGTCCGATGACTGTCACGGGTGTATCGGTGGTTCTGTTCATGGCACGATCGTCAACGTTGATACCGGTGTGAAGGTCAAGTGAGGTTTCGATGCTGATCGGGGAACTGAGTCGTCGGACGGGCGTGAACGCCCATCAGTTGCGCTACTACGAAGCCCAGGGCCTGCTGGAGGCAGCGCGCGGCGCGAACGGCTACCGCGAGTACGACGAGAACGCCGTGCTGCGGGTGAAGCAGATCAGACACCTGCTTGGTGCAGGTTTGTCCTCTGAGGACATCGCGTACCTGCTGCCTTGTGCGGTCGGAGAGGCCCCGGAGCTACTCGGATGTCCCGAGTTGCTGGCCGCGATGCGGTCACGGCTGCGGCGACTGGACGATCAGATGAACAGGCTCGCTCAGTCCCGCGACGCTCTTGCCCACTACATTGATGCGGCCGATCGAAGCGCCGGCAAGAGCTATCCCCCCTTTGAGGATGCCGGTCAGGAGCGCGTGCCCGCCTGAGCGATCTGTGGGCTTTTCGCCCAGGGACGCAGGGTCCCCGCGTTGGCCTCGACCTGGGCGATCCGAAGAACCGGCTCGCCCAGCCGGCGTCGTCCAGGGGCTGGGCGACCGGATCTGCCGCACGCTCGAGGAGCCGGCCGAGGTCGCTCCGCACCTCCAGGTCCGGCCGCGCCGTCTCCCCCTGCCCCCCGGCCGGCCGCTCGCGAGGACAACGCGCCCCCGCATCACCTGACGCGCGCGAGTCCCGTTCACGGTGGGGCGGACCAAGTACGCCTCCCAGCGCCGGCACGCTGTCGGCCGGCCCGCGCACGACCGGTTGACCACGATCGCCGCCCGGCCACTGACCCACGACTTCACTAGCGTGTGGATCATGAGGTCGCCACATTGCGGCCAAGGCTGAAAGCGATGGTTTCTTGGTAGAAGTGACGTTCGGGGTGCTCGGCCCCGTCCAGGTTCGGCAGACGGACGGACAGCAGCTCTCCTTGAGCGGCAAGCAGCGGGCGGTACTGGCCACCCTGCTCCTGCACGTCAACACGACCGTGTCCCGCGATCGTCTGATCGCCGCCGTCTGGGACTGCGCGCCCGCCTCCGCCGTCGCGAACATCCAGTCCTACATCGCCTGGCTTCGCCGGGCGCTGCCCGCCACCGCGCGGCTGCGCACCCAGGGCGCCGGCTACCTGCTCGAAGTCGCGCGCGAGGAGGTGGACCTGCTCGTCTTCGAGGATCAGGTGCGCCTGGCCAAAAGTGAGACCGACCCCACGAAGGCAGCCGGGCGGCTCCAGGTGGCCCTGGGGTTGTGGCGCGGATCCCCTGCCGAGGACGCCCCGCTGACCGGTGCCATGACGGCGCTGCTCGCCCAGTGGGAGGAACGCCTCGCCCAGGCCCGGCTGGACTGGGCGGACACACAGCTCGAACTGGGCCGGCACGCGGAAGTGATCGCCGAGCTGCGCAGGTTCGCGGGCGAGCAGCCCCTGCACGAACGTTTCTGGCAGCAGCTCATGCTGGCGTTGTCCGGGGCGGGCCGGCGCGGCGAGGCGCTGGAGGTCTACCAGCACGCCCGTACCGTGCTGGCAGACGAACTGGGCATCGAGCCCGGCCCCGAACTGCAGCGACTCCAGGCCGCCGTCCTGTCGGGCTCCGTACCCTCGGAGGTGAGGAAGTGGCGCCCGGCGATGTGCTCGCTGCCTGCCGACCTCGCCGGCTTCGCCGGACGGGACGAGGAAGTGGCGACGCTCACCGCCGTGCTGCGTCAAGGCCAGGCCGCGACACCGGTCGTCGTCATCAGCGGGCCGCCCGGGGTCGGCAAGAGCACGCTGGCGGTCCATGTGGCGCACCGGGTGCGGCCCGGGTTTCCCGACGGCCGGATCTTCTTGCGGCTGACGGACCCGGCGGGCGCGCCGCGCGAACCCTCCGAACTGCTGGCCGAGTTGCTGCGGGAACTGGGCGTGGACGGTCCGGCGATTCCCGCCGGGCTCGAAGACCGCGCCGAGCTCTACCGGTCACTCGTGGCCGGCCGGGCGATCCTCGTGGTGCTGGACGACGCGGCCGACGCCCTCCAGGTGAGCCCTCTGCTGCCGGGTACGCCGCGCAGCGCCGCACTGGTGACCAGCCGTGCACCGCTCACCGGGCTACCGGGCGTGACCGATGTCCAGCTTGACGCGCCCGCGCAGGCCCAAGCACATGCCCCGCCGGAAACCGCGTCCGAAGCCGCGCGGGCGGCGACGGTCTGGCACGTGGCCAGGCAACTGCCGCTGGACGTGCCCGGCTTCACGGGCCGTGACGAGGAGCTGGTGCGGCTTGATGAGGCGCTGACCAACGTCACGCAGCCCACAGCGGTGGTCATCTCCGCCTTGTCGGGCACCGCGGGGGTCGGCAAGACGGCCCTGGCCCTCCATTGGGCCCACCGGCGCCAGCACCTGTTTCCGGACGGACAGCTCTATGTGAACCTGAGGGGGTTCGCTCCCGACAGTTCGGCGATGAGCGCGGCCGAAGCATTGCGCGGCTTCCTTGACGCGCTGCGTCCGCCGGTGAAGCAGATCCCGGACGGCTTGGAGGCGCAGTCCGCGCTTTACCGCAGTCTGCTGGCCGGCCGGCGGGTTCTCATCGTGCTCGACAACGCACGCGATGCCGACCAGATCCGTCCACTGCTGCCCGGCACGCCTGGCTGTCCGGTTGTGGTGACGAGCCGTGATCGGCTGCCCGGCCTGGTGGCTCGTGAGGGCGCCTACCCGCTTACGCTGGACCTGCTCACCGGAGCCGAGGCCAGGCAACTTCTGATCAGCCGCCTCGGCCAGGCCCGCGTCGCGGCCGAGCCCAAGGCCGTCGAAGAGATCATCGACAGGTGCGCGCGCCTGCCCCTCGCACTCACGATCACGGCTGCGCACGCCGCCGCCCATCCCGACTTTCCCCTCGCCGCCGTCGCCGCCGGGCTGCGGGAGGACCGCAGTCTCGATGCGTTCGAGGGTGGCGATCACGCCACGGACGTGCGGGCGGTCTTCTCCTGGTCCTACCGCTGTCTCAGTCCGGAGGCGGCGCGTCTGTTCAGGATGCTGAGTCTGCATCCCGGCCCCGACATCGCGGTCGCCGCGGCGGCCAGCTTGGCAGGCTTCCCGGCCAGGCAGGCCCGCCGGCTGCTGACCGAGCTCGATCGCGCCCATCTCATCAAGGAGCATCTGCCCGGCCGTTACACCTTTCACGACCTGCTGCGCGCCTACGCCGCCGAGCTCGCCGGCGAGCAGGACGACGTCCGTCGTCGCATCTTCGACCACTATCTGCACACGACGGATCGCGCCGCCCAGCTGATCGCCCCACACCAGCCCCGGGTTTCGCCGGCTCAAGCCCGGCCGGGGGTCATCCCTGAAGATCTCGCTGACGCGAGGCAGGCGACGGACTGGTTCGCCGCCGAACAATCGGTGCTTCTCACGCTGATCGACAAAGCCTCCCTATGGGGCATCGACTTGCCCGTCTGGCAACTGGCCGAGCGTCTCATCGAGTATCTCGACCGCCAGGGACGCTGGCGAGACCAGGAACGCAGTCTGCACACCGCCTTGGATTCGGCGTGCCGGGCACACGACAAGCTCGGCCAGGCGCACGCCCAACGCGGCCTTGGCTGGGCCTACATGCGGCTCGGCCGCTACGACGACGCTCGTGTTCACATGGAGCACGCCGTCACCCTGTTCGCCGAACTCGGCGAGCGGATCGGCGAAGCCGACGCCCATCGCAACCTCGGCTGGCTCGGGGAACTCCAGGGCGACTACCAGCAGGCACTCCGCCACGACCTGCGTTCTCTGGAGTTGTACCAGGCGGCTGAATACGCGGCCGGACAAGCCCGGGCACTGGGCAACCTCGGCTGGACCTACGCCCGGCTCGGCGACCACGTCCAGGCGCTGAGCCACTGCCTCCGGGCGCTGCGCCTTCACCAGGAAACCGGCAATCGGCGGGGCGAGGCCGCCGCATCGGACAGTATCGGCTTCGCCTACCACCAGCTCGGCGAGCATCAACAGGCCATTGATTTTTTTCACCGCGCGCTGGCCCTGTACCAAGCGCTGGGCGACCGCTACAACGAAGCCGACACGCTGGTTCACCTCGGCGACACCCATCACGCCGTCGGCGACATCGAGGCGGCCCGTGAGACTTGGCAGCAGGCGCTGCGCATCTTCGACGAGCTCGGCCACTCCGACGCCGAGCACGTACGTCGCAAGCTCGCACATCAGGGACGATAAGCGTCCGCAGGGGACTCGACAACACTGCTTCGCCGCCGCGACGCCTGCTCGAAGAGCAGGCGATCGAACTCGGTGCGCACGTCCGGCGCGGTTCTGGTTGCGGTCAGGGGGTTCGCCTGCGCCTTGACCCGCACTCCTGGTGGGCCATCGGCTCGTTCCTGTGGTGGTCGTGTGGTGATCGTATAGGGGACATATGGCGGGTGCGGTAATGATCGTCCCTGCAGCCGTAATCGCTATTGCGGCCGGTCCGTTTCCAGCCGGATGAAAGGGAGTATGCGATGTCGGAACGCGAAGGAAATCTCATGCGAAAGGTGGCCTTGACGGCCGCCGCGTTCGCCGCCGCGTCTGCGGTCGGGGTCGGGGCAGCCGATGCCGCCGCGGCCGCGGAGCCGTCGAGCGCGAACCTCTCCGAGGTCGCAGCCGGCACCGACCAGAACAGCGCACTCGGCGCCGTGCTGAACCGGGTCATCGCCGACGACGGGGCCTTCGGCCCTGCCGGCAGTTTCAACAGGTGACCGAGCGGGTTCGTTCCATGGCTGATCGGGCCGTGTAGCGGCCTGCTGAGACACGAAGGGCAGAGGGGCGGAGGACATCGTGATCGAGCTACCGATCGTGCAGGTGAACGAGAGAGCTGCTGAATGGCCGACTCAGCACGTGACCGATCAGGCGCTCAGGGATCCACGCTGGCGCCCTCTGCCGTTCGTGGAATTCGCTCTCAAGTTTCACGGCCGGTGCAACCTGGCCTGTGACTATTGCTACATGTACGAGATGGCCGACCAGAGCTGGAGAAACAAGCCGGTGGCCATGTCACGCAAGACGATCGACCAGGTCGCCTTCCGCCTCGGAGAACACCTGCGAGCTCACGCTGACGAGATCCAGGGAGCGTCGGTGAGGCTGCACGGCGGCGAAGCGCTGCTCGCGGGCGCGGATCGGTTCGCTTACGCGGCGCGAGCATTCCGAGACGCCGCGCCCCCCGATGTCCCGCTGCGGCTCGTCACCACGACGAACGGCGTGCTCCTTGACGAGAAGATATTGAACGTCCTGCACGAACACCGCATCGGTGTCACGGTGAGCCTCGACGGCGACAGGGAGGGCCAGAACCGTCACCGCACGTACGCCAACGGCCGCGGCAGCTATGACCAGGTGATGCGAGGCATCGAGGTTCTGAACCGTCCCCCTTACCGTGACCTCTTCGACCTTGTGCTGTGCACCATCGACCTGGAGAACGACCCCCTGACCACCTACGAGGCGCTGCTCGCCACCGGGGCGCCGGCCGTGGACTTCCTGCTGCCGCTCGGCAATTGGTCGTCTCCTCCGCCGGGATGGACCTCCGGCGACGGGGGCACCGCGTATGCGGACTGGCTGATACCGATCTTCGACCGCTGGTATTCCACGACACCGCTTCCAGCCGGCGTCAGGCTCTTCGAGAACATCATGACGCTGTGCCTGGGCGGCCAAGCCCACACCGAAGGGCTGGGGCTCAGCCCGTTCCAGCTTGTCGTCATCGAAAGCGACGGAACCATCGAACTCGGCGACGCTCTGAAGTCCGCCTACGAGGGTGCCCCGTTCACCGGCTTGAACGTCTTTCGCAACACGTTTGACGACGCGCGACTCCTCCCGGGCGTTGTCGCCCGGCAACGAGGGGTGGCCGACCTGTCGCCGATCTGTGTTTCTTGCCCGATCCGGGATGTCTGCGGGGCCGGCGAGTACAGCACTCGATACCGCGCCGGCTCGGGATTTCTCAATCCTTCCGTCTACTGCGCCGACCTGGCCAAGCTGATCTGCCACATCCGCGACCGGGTGCTCACCGACGTGGAACGAGTGAAGGCCGAGCGCGCGAAGACAGGCTGACCGGCTTGGCGCCTTCCGCGAGGACACACATGGCCTCGACCACGTCTCCGCGACGGCCGCCGGGCACGGTTCAGGAGTTTCATGCCGTCCACTGGGGCCGGTCCCCGACCGGCCCCAGTGGACTTCGACGAGGTGAACCGCCACCTGAGATCGGTCACCGCAGGGCAAGTCCGAACGGTGCTGTCATGCGCATCCGGGTCCCGGCCGCGGTGGGGATCCGGTCATCGGAGAGGGAACGGGCTCGGCTGGTCGGCAACCTGGCGCGCACCGAACCACCTCACAACGACACGTTCGCGCCGTCCACCACGTCGGGGGCGTCCACGAAGGTCGCACCGGCCATCTCCGTGTCGGTCCTCAACGGTGGGAACGCCGCCGTGGTACGACCGCGCAGCAGGTCGAGCGCGGCCGGCACCCGCGGGCCGAAATCGTACCCACCGGCAGGCCGCGCTCGAAGAAGTAGTGCACGATACGGATCCACCGGCAGCTGACGGCCGGGCTTCTCGGTGTAGGCGTCCCAGCCGGGCTCGAAGTCGTGGACCACCAGCTCCACCGCACGCGTGGTGGGGGCGGCCACGATCTCTGTGTCTTTCATCGTCCGGGGTCCGGCCCGTCGTGCCGGGGGTCAAGGGCTGGTGCAGGTGGCGACCGGAGCCGCGGCGGCGCCGTTGGCGGTGAAGCCGAAGGTGGTGGAGGATCCGGCCGCGACCGAGCCGTTGTACGCGGCGTTGCGGACGATCACGCCGGACCCGGAGCCGGTCTGCACGCCGTCCCAGAGGCTGCTGATGATCTGCCCGCCCGGCCAGGTCCAGCGCACCGTCCAGCCGTTGACCGGTGCGTCGCCGGCCCGGACGGTCACCGTCGCCTGGAACCCGCCCGGCCAGGTGTTGGTCGTCGCGATCGTCGCCGAGCAGGCCCCAGGCACCGGGGTCGGGGTGGGAGTCGGTGTCGGCGTCGGGGTGGGGGTGGGGGTGGGGGTGGGCGTCGGGTCGGGGTTCGGGTTCGCGGCGTTGAGAACGTTCAGGACCGCGTTGTAGGCGGGCTTCTTGGCGTAGTTGCCGTCGAACAGCAGCGGCGTGTCACCGCTGCGCCAGGAGTACTTGTCGGTGACGCCCCACACGGTGATGCCGGTGCAGCGGGCGACCGCCACGCACGCCTGCGTGACGCGGCGGTAGGCGTCGGCCTGCGCCGATCCGGAGCCGCCGATGTCCAGCTCGGTGATCTGGACGTCCACGCCGAGGGCGGCGAACTGCGCGATGTTCTGCTGGTAGTTCGACGGCACCTGGCCGAAGTGCGACTGCAGGCCGACGCAGTCGATCGGCACGCCGCGCGCCTTGAAGTCCTTGACCATGTTGTAGACGCCGCGGGTCTTGGCGGCGTTGGCGTCGTCGATGTTGTAGTCGTTGTAGCAGAGCTTGGCGCCCGGGTCGGCCGCCCGGGCGGCGCGGAACGCCTCCTCGATGAAGCCGTTGCCGAGCCGCTGCTGGAAGACCGAGCTGCGCAGCGTGCCGACCGCGCCGCCGTCGGCGAACGCCTCGTTGACCACGTCCCAGGCGTAGATCTTGCCCTTGTAGTGGCCCATCACCCCGTTGATGTGGTTGACCATCGCGGTGCGCACGTCGTTCGCGGACGACAGCCCCTGCACCCAGCCCGGAAGCTGGTTGTGCCACACCAGGGTGTGGCCGCGCAGCCTCATGCCCTGGCTCTGCGCGTGGCCGGCGATCCGGTCGGCGGAGGCGAAGGTGAACGAGCCGCGGGAGGGCTCGGTGGCGTCCCACTTCATCTCGTTCTCGGGGGTGATCCCGTTGAACTCGCGGTTCAGCGTGCTCGCGTACGCCGCCTCACCGAGCCGGCCGGCCGCCACCGCGGCCCCGAAGTAGCGCCCGCTCTGTGCCGCCGCGGCGCCCAGGGTCGACGCGGCGGCGCCGGCGGGGGCGGCCACCGCCAGCGCCGTGGCCGCGCCGAGGGCGGCGAGGACGCCGGCGACCAGGGCGCGGCGCGGGCCTCCCGGCGTCCGCGCGGGTCCATGCGGATGTAAGGGGTTCTCGCCCATGTCTGAGCCTCCATGGTGGATGACGTGGGAAAGCGCGGGAGACGACGTCCGCGGCGCCGACGCGCGGCCTGTCTCCGGCTCGCGTTCACGGAGGGCGGCCCCCGCCGCACACCACCGACCCCGCGAGGAATGCCTCCTCGGAGCCCCAGTTTGGGAACGGTCGGCGAAACATGTCAAGACGCGTCCAGAAAGTTTCGGAGACCCTCCCTCTCCAAGCGGCCATGGGCTGGGCTGATCAGCATCTCGGCCGCCGAAAGTTTCGCTCACCGCCACCATCGCCCCCCTCGCCGGGAGCCGGCGGTGAAACTTTCAGCACCGCCCGCCCCGCCGCGCGGCCCGGACGACGGAGGGCGCACCGGCCGGACACGGCGGCCCCCGACGGGCGCTTGACGGGCCCGGCGGCGTCGTATTTGCTCCCGGGCACACCACCACCGCCACGTACCCCTACGGAAGGACCTTGAGGGCGGTGCCCGCTGACGCCTGGGAGGGCTTGAGCATGCGTACACGAAAGAGCCGGCTGGCGGCCGTCCTGACGTCCCTGGTGGTCGCGTGCCTGTTCCTGGCCGTCCGGCCCGCCGGCGCCGCGTCGCTGACCCGGGTGACCGGCTTCGGCACCAACCCGACCAACCTCAACATGTACCTCTACGTCCCCGACACCGTCGCGGCACGACCGGCGCTGCTGCTCCTGGTCCACTACTGCACCGGTTCGGCCTCGGCGGTCTTCAACGGCGTCGGCCACGACTACGTCACCGCCGCCGACCGGTACGGGTACGTCATCGTGGTCCCCGAGGCGACCCGCGACGGGCACTGCTTCGACGTCTCCACGCCCGCCGCGCTCCGGCGCGACGGCGGCGGGGACTCGACCGGCATCATGGCGATGGTCGCCTACACCCGGCAGCGCTACAACGTGGACCCGGCCCGGATCGTGGTCAGCGGCTTCTCCTCCGGCGCGATGATGACCAACGTCCTCGCCGCCGAGTACCCGGACGTGTTCGCCGCCGGCGCGGCGTTCTCCGGCGTGCCCGCCGGGTGCTTCGCCACCACCAACGGATCCCTGTGGAACAGCCAGTGCTCCGGCGGCACCCTCATCAAGACCGCGCAGCAGTGGGGCGACCAGGCCCGGGCGATGTACCCCGGCTACACGGGCCGCTACCCGCGGATGCAGCTCTGGCACGGCACCACGGACACCACGCTGGCCTACCCGAACTTCGGCGAAGAGATCAAGCAGTGGACGAACCTGCACGGGGTGAGCCAGACGCCGGCCTCCACCGACCAGCCGCGTCCGGGCTGGACGCGGACCCGGTACGGCACCGCCGGCACCCGCGCCACCGTCGAGGGTGTCAGCATCGCGGGAGCGGGCCACTCCCTGCCGACGGACGGCACGGTGGCCGGCGCCATCGCCTTCCTCGGCCTCGACGGCGGCGCAGGCACGACTCCCACCCCGACCCCGACCCCGACCCCGACGCCGACGCCGGGTGGCGGTGCCTGCCGGGTCAGTGCCGCCGTCAGCGCCTGGGGCACCGGCCTGACCGAGAACGTCACCATCACCAACACCGGCTCCTCCGCCGTCAACGGCTGGTCGCTCGTGTTCACGCTCCCCGCCGGGCAGACGATCACCTCCGGATGGAACGCCACGTACACGCCGGCCGGCGGCCGGGTCACGGCGGCCAACCTCACCTACAACGGCTCGATACCATCCGGCGGCTCGACCCAGATCGGCTTCCAGGCCACCCACACCGGCAACGCCGCCGCGGCGAGCGCGTTCACCCTCAACGGCGCCACCTGCGCCGTCTCCTGACGCGGCGTGGGCGCCCGGCACGGCGCGCCCTCGTTCCCGGATGGCGCCCGGCACGGCGCGGCAGAGGGGGCTCCGCC
>NZ_JBFAIA010000175.1:0-17524 GCF_040654455.1 Nonomuraea sp. NPDC050691 | reverse complement strand
GCCGTGCTGGCGGGCGCCGCCCGGGTGCTGGCCGCCGACGGTTCCGACGTCACCGCGCACTTCCTGGAGGGCGCCCGGTCGGCGCTGTCCGTGGCCCGCTCCTTCGGGGTACGGCTGGCGGTGCTGAAGGAGGGCAGCCCGTCGTGCGGGGCGCTGTCGATCTACGACGGCGGGTTCCAGGGCCGGCGCGTGCCCGGTCAGGGCGTCACCACGGCGCTGCTGGAGGCCAACGGCGTCCGCGTCTTCACCGAGGACCGGATCGCCGAGGCCGCCGCGTACCTGGACACCCTGGAGACCGGCCACCCCTGAGCCGGGCCTGGCTCCCGGGCGCGCCCGGCCTCGCCGTTCCCGGCGGGCCCGCGCGCGCCGCTCCGGGTGCGCCCGGCTCAGGGGCGCGCGTCACTGGCGGGTGATCTTGACGTCGTCGATCCCGGCCTCGACCAGGCTGGCGCCCGAGGCGTCGGCCGCTTCGACCAGGATGCGCACGTTCTGCCCGGCGAAGGCGGAGATGTCGGCCGTCGCGGTCCCCCATGCCCCGTTACGGTTGGTCGCCGCGCCGGCCTGGGTGAAGACCGCGGTGGTGCCGGAGGTCCCCACCACGCTCACCCGGAGGAAGTCGGCGCTGGAGGAGTTGCTGCCGTGCGCCAGGTACCACGACAGGGTCAGCTTGAGCACGCCGCCGGTCGGGAGCGTGACCTGCGGCGAGCGGATCGAGGTGGTGCCGCCGTCGATGTCGTGGTCGCCCGCGCTGGAGCCGGCGAGCCGCCCGGTGACCAGGTCGTTGGTCCCGCTGACGGTGGTGCCGAGCTGCTTGGCGCCGCTGGAGGTGGTCGCCTCCGGGTCGCCGCGCTCCCACTGGCCGGTGGTGGCGGTGTCGGTGCCGGACGGGTTCGCCGTCCAGCCGGTGGCGGTCTCGAACGTGTCGGACCACACCGTGGCCGGCGGTACGGCGGTGGCGATCGTCCAGACCGCGTACGCGATGGCGTCGGCGTTGCGGTCGAGCGCCGTGTCGTTGATGTTGGCGGTGGTGTCGCAGGAGCGGTGGTAGCAGGAGTCGAACGCCTGGCCCGCCGTGCCGCCCCAGAGCTGCGCCTGGGCGCTGGTCTTGGTGCCCTCCGCGCCGGTGAACGTGCCGCCCGCCGGGATGCCGGCGCTGATGAACGGCCCGTAGTCGGAGCGTCCGTCGAAGTCGGTGCCGCGCGTGGGCACGCCGATGGAGGTGAAGTACGCCTGGAGGGTCTGCTCCAGCTCGGCCGAGCCGGCCGGGCCGGGGCCGGAACCGACGCCGTCGGAGTTGTCGCCGTCGTAGAGGAAGTAGCCGGGGTTGGGCGAGCCGACCATGTCGAAGTTCAGGTACGCCTTGATCTTGGCGCGTTCGGCTGCGGGCAGGTTGGAGACGTAGAACTGCGAACCGCGCAGCCCTAACTCCTCGGCCCCCCACCAGGCGAAGCGCAGGTGCTTGGCCGGCTGGAGCCCCTGGCGGGAGACCTCCAGGGCGGTTTCCAGGATCGAGGCGGAGCCGGAGCCGTTGTCGTTGATGCCCGGCCCGGCCGTCACGCTGTCGAGGTGGGCGCCGGTCATGAGGATGTCGTTCGGGTCGCCGCCGGGCCAGTCGGCGATGACGTTGTAGCCGGTGGCGCCGCTGTAGGTGAACGACTGGAGGGTGGTGGTGAACCCGGCGCCGTCGAGCAGGCCCTTGACGTAGTTGGCGGAGGCCAGGTAGCCGGGGCGGCCGTGGGCGCGGTTGCCGCCGTTGGCGGTGGCGATGCTCTGGAGCTGGCCGAGGTGGGCCTTGACGTTCGCCAGCGAGATGTTCGGCGCCGCGAGGGCCGCCGCCGCGGACTGTGCCGAGACGGCCGCGGGTGCCGAGGCCGCCGTCGCGGGCGCCGCCAGGGCCGGCGACAAAGCCAGCGCGAGGGCGCCCAGCGTGGACAGGAGCAGCTTCATGGATCCTCCGTTGGGGGTGGAGACGAAGGAGCACGTGCCGGGAGCACGGCCGGGGTGCGCCGCCCTCCCTCGGGCCGATCTGCGGCCCGCCCGAACGTAACCAGCCACGCGCCCGCTGAGAAGACCCATAAATCCTGGAAAAACCAGAAATGTCGCTACAAACGCCCTTACGGGGCTCGCGGCAGACCTCAGGAGACCTGCGAGGCCGGCGCCGCCCACGTGTTGCACGCCCCCGGATCCCCCGCGGCGTACCCGCGCCTCATCCACGCCTTGATGGTCCCTGTCTTGCCGAAGTAGCGCGGCTCGCCGCGCCCGTCGCCCTGCACCAGCGACAGCAGGTCGTCCCAGTCGCGGCGGGTCCGCCGGTCGAGCGGCCACACGCTCTTCAGCCAGGCCGTGGCAAGGCAGGCGGTCTGCAGGCTCTCGCGCCGCATCACCTCGCGCCAGTGCGTCTGGTTCCGGTACGGCTCCTTGTCGACCGCCTTCCGAATACCGATCACATTCTGTACGTGATAGCCGTACAGCCCGGCGGTCATGTCCGCGAGCCACAGGTCGTACGGATCCGCGAGCCAGTCCTTGCCGATCTGGAACGCGATGGTATCCGTTTTGTTGCAGTAGTACGCCATCGAATCGTACGAGTCGGTCTTCATTCCGCAGTACTTCTTGGGAAGGCGGCTGTAATGCTTCACCCGGACCTTCCTGAACGGCAGCCCGGCGGCCGTGAGGTGCTGTTCCCAGGTGGCGTCGAGGCAGCCGGCGATGCCGTCGACGTAGGCCCGGGCGGACGCCCGGTCGCGGGCCCTGACCGGCCGCTCCTTGCATTTCACCGTGGGCAGCGCGCCCTTGTCGTAGAGCGGGTGCGCGGTCAGTTCCGCGCCTTTGACGGGGGCCTCGGCCATCGCCGTCCCCGTCATCGGCAACGTCACGGGGAGCGAGGCGAGGGCGACGGCCGCGGCGGTCACGCGTAATCTCATGGGGCGCGACGATAAGCCCAAGATCACGGAGCGGGCAAGCCGATTCCCCGGGAGAAGTCCCGCCATTTCCGAGAGTCATTTCCGAATGCCATTCCGTGATCAATTCGGATGCCCTCCGCCGATGACGCGACGCCACCCGCCGGACCGCGCCTCCGGGCGGCGGACGAACGCCCCCTATCATCGGACGCCGGGGGGTCGGGATGTTGCGGGCGTTCTTCAGGACGGAGGCGGGCAGCACGAGTGTGCTGCTCGGCGCGACCCTGCTCGCGCTCGTGTGGGCCAACTCGCCGTGGAGCGCCACGTACGAGGCGTTCTGGCACCTCCCCATGGGCCTGTCGTTCGACGGCGCCGTCTTCTCCCTCGACCTGCGCCACTGGGTCAACGACGGCCTGATGGCGCTGTTCTTCTTCCTCATCGGCCTGGAGGCGTCGTACGAGGTGCGGCTGGGCCAGCTCCAGGACCGGCGGCTGCTCGCGGTCCCCGCCATGGCCGCCTTCGGCGGGATGATCGTTCCCGCGGGCGTCTACCTCGCGCTGAACGCGGGCGGGCCGGGCGCCGGGGGCTGGGGCGTGCCGATCGCCACCGACACCGCGTTCGTGCTGGGCCTGCTGGCCGTGGTGGGGGCCCGCTGCCCCGAGCCGCTGCGCGCGTTCCTGCTCACGCTGGCGATCGTGGACGACGTGCTGGCGATCATCATCATCGCCGTCTTCTACACCGACGACCTGTCGGTGACCGCCCTGGTGGTGGCGGCGGTGCTGCTCGCGGCCATCATGACGCTGCGGTGGCTGCGGATCTGGCGGGCGCCCGCCTACATCGTGCTCGGGTTCGGCCTGTGGGTGGCCACGCTGGAGAGCGGCGTGCATCCCACGCTGGTCGGCATCGCGCTCGGCGTGCTCGTGTTCGTGTACGCGCCGAGCGAGTACAAGCTGCTGGCCGCCGGCGAGGCCGTCCAGGGGCTCACCAGCGACCCGAACGCCCGCGCCGCCCGCGAGGCGGCGCGCAAGGTGCGGATGGCCGTGTCGGTGAACGAGCGGCTGCAGCTCCAGCTCCACCCGTGGAGCAGCTACGTGATCGTGCCGCTGTTCGCGCTGGCCAACGCCGGCGTCCGGCTCGACGCCGAGACGCTGAGCCAGGCCGCGACGTCGCCCGTCACGATCGGCGTGGCGGCCGGGCTGCTGCTCGGCAAGTTCGCCGGGATCTCGCTCGGCACGTGGCTGCCGCTGCGCCTCGGCTGGGGCCTGCTGCCGGGCAACCTGGTGTGGGGCCAGCTCCTCGGCGGGGCGGCGGTGTCCGGCATCGGGTTCACGGTGTCGCTGTTCATCGTCGACCTGGCCTTCGACGACCCGGCCGTGCAGGCCCAGGCCAAGATCGGCATCCTCGTCGGTTCGCTGCTGTCGGCGCTGACCGGGTGGATCGCGTTCCGGCTGGCGTGGGACCGGGGCGGCGTGTGCGCGCCGCCCGAGGCGGAGCCGGAGGAGGAGCTGCCCGTCCTGCTGGCGGAGCCGGTCGGGCCGGACGACCACGTGCGCGGCCCGGCGGACGCCACGATCACGATCGTGGAGTACGGCGACTTCGAGTGCCCCTACTGCGGCCGGCTGGAGCCGATCCTGGACGAGCTGCTCAGGAAGCACCCGGACGTCCGCCTGGTGTTCCGGCACTTCCCGCTGCGCACGCTGCACCCGAGGGCCATGGCGGCCGCCCTGGTGTCGGAGGCGGCGGCGCGGAAGGGGAGGTTCTGGGAGATGCACGACGTGCTCTTCGCCAACCAGCGGTTCCTGACCGACGCCGACCTCGGCCGCTACGCCGCCGAGCTGGAGGTGGAGCCGTTCCCGGACGTTCCCGCGCAGGCGGCGCGCATCGCCAGGGACGAGGAGTCGGGCCGGGCGGGCGGCGTGCGCGGCACGCCGACGCTCTTCGTCAACGGCGTCCGCTACCAAGGTGGCCTGGATCTGGTGTCGATCACGCGTGCGGTGGAAGAACAGGAACAGTCCGTATAAACGGGACAGACCTCAGTCACCGCGGAGAGCCACCATGGGCAACCTGCTCTACAGCGCCATCGCGTTCCTGTTATCGCTTCTTCCCGCCCTGGTGCTGATCACGGGCGTCATCCTCACGGCCCGCGCCCGGCGGGAGCACGGCAGGGCCGCCACGATCGGCATGTGGGGCTGTGTCGTGCTGCTCCTCGGGCTGGCCCTGCGCGTCGCGTGGTCGCTGCTGGTCCCCATGCTGGTGGCCGACGGCGGCATGGACACCTTCCAGGTCCTCATGCTGCTGCACGGCGCGGTCGACGCACTGGTCACCATGACCGGGCTCGCCCTGCTGGTCTGGGCCGTGGTCGTCCGCCGCGCGCGACCCGGCGCCGAGACGCCCGCCCCGCACACCCCCGCCCCCGTCTTCACTCCCGGCCGGCAGACCCCCACCTGGGAAGCCCCCGCTCCGCCCCCCGCCTGGGAGACCCCCGCTTCGCACCAGCCCCGCCCCCCGTACGGCCAGGAGCCCCGATGACCGCCGATCGCCCCCTTCCGGAGGACCCCGACGCCCGCAAGACCGTCCACATCCCTCTCCCGGCCCAGAGCCCTCCCCCGGAGGAGGAGCAGGAACAGGTTCCGGCCGAGCCGCCCCGGCGCGCTCCGCACCCGTCGCTCCTGGAGGACGCGGGCACGCGGAGCCTGCCGTACACGCCGGACATGCTGCCCGACGTGCCCGTGTACGAGGCCGAGCCCGCCCGCTCGCCGGGCGTGCGCTGGGTGCTCGTGGCGGGCGGGGTCCTGATGGTGCTGGCCGCGGTGGCCATCCTGGTGATCCTCTGGGCCGGCGGCCAGCAGTAGACGGGCTCGGCGTACCACAGCTCCGTGGCGGGGTCGAAGATCCGCACGGTCAGCCCGGAGAAGCCCTGGGCACGCGGCCGAACCGGGAGCGGGGTCACTGACAGGTAGTGTCAGTTGATGCGCGCTTCCCGCCTCGTCTCCATCCTGCTGCTCCTGCAGACGCGTGGCCGCCTGACCGCGCGGGAGCTGGCCGAGCGGCTGGAGGTGTCGGTGCGCACGATCTACCGCGACGTCGAGTCGCTGCACGCCGCCGGCATCCCCCTGTACGGCGACGCGGGCCCGAGCGGCGGTTACCAGCTGCTCGACGGCTACCGCACCCGGCTGACCGGGCTGACGACCGACGAGGCCGAGTCGCTGTTCCTGGCCGGGCTGCCCGGGCCCGCCGCCGAGCTGGGGCTGGGCGCCGTGGTGACGGCCGCGCAGCTCAAGCTGATGGCCGCGCTGCCCGTCGAGCTGCGCGACCGGGCCGGCCGGATCCAGGAGCGCTTCCTGCTGGACGCGCCGTCGTGGTACCGCGACGCGGAGCCGGTCACCCACCTGCCGGCCGTGGCCGCCGCCGTGTGGGACGAGCACGCGCTGCGGGTCAGGTACCGCCGCTGGAAGGCGCCGCAGGAGGTGGAGCGGCGGCTGGAGCCGTACGGGCTGGTGGTCAAGGCCGGGCGGTGGTACGTCGTGGCCCGCTCCGACGGGCAGGTGCGCACCTACCGGGTGTCGCAGATCCTGGAGCTGCACCCGCTGCGCGAGGAGCGCTTCGCCCGCCCGCCGGACTTCGACCTGGCGGCTCACTGGGAGGCGTACCGGTCGGAGTTCGAGGCCCGGCTGCGGCGCGGCGAGGCCGTGGTGCGGCTGTCGCCGCGCGGGCTGGAGCGGCTGTCCGACCTCATGACGCCCGGCGTCGTGACGGCGGCCCGTTCCACGGCCGCCCCGCCGGACGAGGAGGGCTGGACGCGGGTGACGGTGCCCATCGAGTCGGTGGAGCACGCGACGGGCGAGTTCCTGCGGCTGGGCGCGGACGTGGAGGTGCTGGAGCCGCCGGAGCTGCGCCACGCGGTCGCGACCGCCGCGGGCGCCCTCACCGCTCTCTACGCGGGCCGGACCGCGCCGCGACCGGCCTCCGGGGCCTCCCGTCAGCCTTTTCCGGCCGTACGGCGCATCACGTGGAAGCGCCGCGTGACCTCGTAGCCCGCCTTCGCGTACAACCGGGCGGCCGGCCCCGTCTCGCCCGTCCACAGGAACCACGACGAGTGCAGTCCCTCGGCGCGCATCATGGTCATCGCGCCGTGGAGCAGGATCGCGCCGATCCCGGTCCCCCGCTCGGCCGGGTCGACGCCGAACGGCCCGAACCGCTCGGCGATCCCCCGGTACGCCCCGTACGCGGCGAAACCGACGAGTCCCCGTGCGGAGCCCTCGCGCACCGCCACGAGCAGCCGCGCGGGGTCGCCGTGCCGCCTGACAGCCTCACCCCACTCCGGGTTGAACACCCCGGCCGCGAACCTGATCAGCTCCGGCAGCTCGCCGTCCAGGGGCCGCCGGAAGCGGTAGCCCTCGCCCTCGCGGCGCTCGCGGAGCGCGCGGACGACGTCGGGCGTGACGTACGCGGCCAGAGCGCGGTCCATGGCGACCGGCCGGGAGTACGTCTCGAACCCCGCCTGCCGCAGCAGTGCGCAGCCCGCCGGGTAGCGCTCGGGGTCGGCGCCGGGGAGCACGTAGTGGGGCGTGTAGCAGGCGAACTCGACCCGGGTGCGGCCGTGGGCGGCCAGGAAGGCGAGGGCCTCGTCGAGGAGCCTCCGGCCGAGCCCGCCGCCCCGGTGCTCCGGCGCGACGAACAGGAACGGGATCCAGCCCGTCTCGGGCTCCAGCCCGGCGCCGGGGGCGAGCGGCGTCAGCCGGCGCACCGCGTACGCGCACCCGGCCACCTCCCCGGCGTCCGTGACGGCGACGCGCAGGCCCTCGGGGTCGAAGTTGGGGTCGAGCAGCACGCAGTCGCGAAACCAGCCGGGAGTGGTCGGGTCGGCCGGCATGGCGCGGTTCCAGGCGTCGACCAGCGCGCCCTCGTCGCCGGCGGCGAAGCCCCGTACCACGGTCATCGGCAGCCTCCCCCGGGGCACGCGGGCGCGATCATGACGCCAGCCTCCCAGACCGGCCACCCCCGCCCCAAGATCCGTTACGGCTCCGTTACGGGTCCCGCGGGCCCAGGAGACGGGTGCAGGAGGCGGCCCCAGGAGACGGGCCGGTCAGGCGGGCCGATCAGGCGGCCCGGTCAGGCGGCCCGGAGGCGCGGGGGGCGGCCCGGATATCCGCGGATCGGCACGGGCGAGCGCCACGGCTCGTGGACGAACCGCACCGGCACGTCCGCCAGCTCGGGCACGTACCTGCGCGCGTAGCCGCCGTCGGGGTCGAAGCGGGTGGCCTGGCGGATGGTGCTGAAGCCCCGGTTGGGCCGGGTGTCGTTGCCCGTGCCGGCGACCCACTGCCAGTTGCCGGAGTTGTCGGCCACCTCGCCGTCGAGCAGCAGCTCGAAGAAGTGTGCGGCGCCGGTGCGCCAGTCGACGCCCAGCTCCTTGACCAGGTAGCCGGCGGTGATGAGGCGGGCCCGGTTGTGCATCCAGCCCTCGGCGCGCAACTGCCTCATGCCGGCGTCCACGATCGGCACCCCGGTCACGCCCTCCTTCCAGGCGGCCACGGCGTCGGCCTCGTCGCGCCATCGCCGGCCCCGCGGCCGGTAGTCGCGCCGGTTCAGCTCCGAGAAGGCCAGCGTGACCTGGTGGTGGAAGTCGCGCCAGCAGAGCTGCCTGACGAACTCCTCGCCCGGCAGCCCGGCCAGCTCCAGCGGCGACAGGCAGCCGAAGCGGATGTACGGGCTGAGCCGGGAGGTGCGGTCGGCGGCCATGTCGTCGCGGCCGGCCGCGTAACCGGCGAGCCCGTCGCGCACCCACCGCTCCAGCCGTGCCCGGGCCGCGCCCTCCCCGCCGCGTACGCCGTCCGGAGGGCCGTCGTGCGGTGATCCGTCCGGGATGTCGCCCGGGTTCAGGCCGGGCGGGAGCGTGACCGAGGCCGGGACCGCCGCTGCGGGCCGGCGCCGCGCCGTGGACCAGGCGCGCCAGTAGGGGGTGAACACGCGGTGGTGGTCGCCGCCCGTCGCGGGCCGCAGTTCGCCGGGCGGGACCACGGTGACCCCGGGGAACGTCCGGAAGGCGAACGGCCCGCCCGCCAGCCGCCGTTCCCTGTCCCGGGCCAGCGCGCTGACGTCCGCGGTAGCGTGGACGGCCTCCGCCCCCGTCTCGCGGGCCAGCCGGACCGTCTCGGCCACCGTGTCGCCCCGCCGTACCACCAGATCGCCGCCCAGGGCGCGCAGCGCCTCCCGCAGGTCACGCAGGCAGTCCAGCAGGAACGGCATGCGCCGCCCGGCGGGCACGGCCGGGTCGAGCACGAACAGCGGCACCACGTGGCGCGCCCGCGCGCACGCCTCGGCCAGCGCCGGATGGTCGTGTACCCGCAGATCCCGGTTGAAGAGCACGATGATGGCGGTGTCCATGCGTGGTCCTTCGGACGCCGCGCCCCCGCCGGTTGCAACCCGCGGGGGCGCGGCGTCCGAAAGAATGACCGGGGCGTCGGCGAACGGACCGCGAACGGGGACACCTGCATGGAGGAGACGGGCTCGGCGAGCGCCGCCGAGGAGCCGGGATACGGCATCGGCGCCGTGTCGCGGCGGCTCGGCGTGCCCGCGCCGACCCTGCGCACGTGGAATCTGCGCTACGGCATCGGCCCGAGCCGCCGCAGCCCCGGCGGCCACCGCCGCTACGACCGGGCCGACCTGGCCCGCCTGGAGGAGATGAGCCGGCTCGTCCACGCGGGCGTCCCCCCGGCCGACGCCGCCCGCCAGGCGCTGCGCGTCCGCGTACCGCCCGAGCCGGCCGCCTACCGGGAAGGACGGCTCCCGGGCGAGCCGGGGAACGTGCCCTCCGCCGCGATGCTGGCCAGGGCGGCGACGGCGCTGGACGGCATGACGGTGACCGACGGCCTGGCCGCCGCGCTGGCCCGGCTCGGCGTCGTGCCCACCTGGGACGGCCTGGTCCGTCCCGTGTTCGACGCGATCAGCCGCAGGCAGGACGAGACCGGTGCCGGGATCGACGTCGAGCATCTGTTCTCCGAGCGGCTGCTGGCCGCCCTGCACCCGCTCGCCGCCCACCCCGCCCGACCGGTCAACGACCGTCCCGTGCTGCTGGCCTGCGCGGAGGAGGAGCAGCACAGCCTGCCCGTCCACGTGCTGGCCGCCGCCCTCGCCACCGACCGCCGGGTCGACACGCGCGTGCTCGGCGCCCGCACCCCGCACACGGCGCTGGCCGACGCGATGCGCCGCCTCGGGCCCGCCGTCGTCTTCGTCTGGTCGCACGTGGCCGCCACCGGCGACCCCGCCCCGCTGGCGGCCCTGCCGGCGCTGCGCCCACCGGCCCGGATCGTCGTCGGCGGCCCCGGCTGGTGGCCGGACCTTCCGCCCCGGGTCACGTGCGTGGCCTCGCTCCAGGACGCCGTCGCCCTGATCGCCGACGCGCTGCACTGATCTCCCTGGCCTTGGTTGCCCATCACCACCGGCGCGACATTGAATAGGTTTTGAATAAGTTATCTCAGGAAGGTGAAAGCGCATGGACCCGCTCGCCGAGTGCATCCGCACCCACACCCCCCTGGTCCGCTCGTACCTGCGCCGCCTCATACCACCGGGCGAGATCGACGACCTGACGCAGGTGGTCTTCATCGAGGTCTGGCGGTCCAGGCACCGCTACGACCCCGCGCGCAGCCTGGAGGCGTGGGTGCTGGGCATCGCCCGCAAGCGCGCCGTGGACCACCTGCGCGCCCGTCGGCCCACCGTGCCGCTGGAGGCCGCCGGAGAGCCGGCGGGAGACGACGGCCGCGACGACAGCGAGGGGATCGCGCGGCGCGACCTGGTCCGGAGGGCGCTGTCCGAACTGCCGGACGTCCAGCGCGAGGCCATCGCCCTCGCCTACTACGGCGACCTCAGCCAGCGCGAGATCTCCGAGCGGCTGCGCGTGCCGCTCGGCACCGTCAAGGCCCGCACCGCGCGCGGCCTGCACCGCCTGTCCAGCCTGCTGGAGGCCGCGTGACCCCCGGCGACGCCGTTCCAGGGCAGCACGTCAGGCCCAGGGTCGCGGTCTCGAGCTGCCTCCTTGGAGAGCCGGTGCGCTTCAACGGCGGCCACAGCCGCGACCGCTTCCTGTCCGGCCCGCTCGACCCGTACGTCGAGTGGGTGCCGATCTGCCCCGAGATGGAGGTGGGTCTCGGCACCCCGCGCGAGACGCTCCGCCTGGAGCGCTCGCCGTCGGGCCCGCGCCTCATGACCAGGAAGACCCGCGCCGACCTCACCGGCCGCATGACGGCCCTGGCCGAGGCCCGCGCCGCCGCCCTGGACGTGGACGGCTACGTGTTCAAGTCGAGGAGCCCCACCTGCGGCGTCCACGGCATCCCGCTCTACCCGGGCGAGGACGGGCCGCAGCTCGACCGCAAGCAGCGGGGGGTGTTCGCCGCGGCGGTCATCGCGGCGCACCCGCTGCTTCCCGTCGAGGACGAGGGACGGCTGAACGACGCCGTGCTCCGGGAGGCGTTCGTGGAGCGGATCTTCGCCCACGCCCGGCTGCGCGCGCTGCTGGAGGGCGACTGGCGGGCCCGCGACCTGGTGGCCTTCCACACCCTGCACAAGATGCAGCTCCTCGCCCACGACCCGGCGGGCTACCGCGCGGCCGGGGCCGTCGTGGCCCGCGCCGGGGCTCTGCCGCGCGCCGGGACGGCCGCCGCCTACGCGGGCGCGTTCCGCGCGGCGCTCGCCCACCGGGCCCGCGCCGGCCGCAACGTCAACGCCCTCCAGCACTGCCTGGGGATGCTCGGCCTCGACCCGGCCCGGCGCGACCACCTGGCCGGCGTCATCGGCTCCTACCGGGCCGGCCTGGTGCCGTTGAGCATTCCGGCGGCCCTGATCCGGCACGACGCCGAGGGCGAGGAAAGTCAGGGAGCGGCCTACGTGCGCCGCCAGACGTTCCTGTCGCCGTACCCGGACGAGCTGGCCCTCCGGCACCACGTCGCCGCCTGAACGACCGGACCGCGCACACGCCACGTTCGCCGGAGAGCGAGCGTGCGCGCGACGCGCGGACGCGGCGGCCGTCAGGCTCGCCGCGTCCGCCCCATGCCGCTGATCCGGCACGAGGACCTTGCCGGTCACTGGGGCATGAGGACCTCGTCGATGACGCAGACGGAGGCGTTGCTCGTCGGCACGTTGCCGCAGAGCACCTTCGCCTGGTTCACCGTGTAGTCCTCCCCGGCCCCCTTCACCTGGACGGTGCCGCCCTCCAGAGTGGTCAGCCGGGCGTCGGCCAGGTCGCCGGGCGAGGGCCTCCCTTCGGCCACGTGGTACGTCAGGATCTTCGTCAGCGCCTGCTTGTCGGCGAGGACCTTGGCCAGGGTGTCCTTCGGCACGGCCGCGAACGCCTGGTCGGTCGGCGCGAAGACCGTGATGTCCTGGGCCGTGTTGAGCTTGTCCGTGAGACCGGCCTGCTTGATCGCGGCGACCAGCGTGGACAGCTCGGGCACCTGGGAGGCCGCGGTCACCACAGGCCGGTCGGCGATCGCCGCCGCGTTCTCCTGGCCGGAGGCCGGGCAGCCGGGGCCGAACGGCTCATCCGGCGCCGAGGCGGACGCGGACGCGCCGTGCGCGCCCGCCAGGGTCGCGGACAGCCCGAGCGCCGCCGCGAGCAGAAATCTCTTCACTGTTCGTCGTTCCTCTCGATGGAACCTGTGGCGAGGCGCCTTCGCCCCACCTCTTTCCCTGTCCTCCGGTACGCGGGGCGCCCCGGATGCGCCCTTCACCCCAAAACCGGGAAAAGGCGGCGGGAACCCGGGGGGCGCGCCGTTCGTCACCCTGGTACCGGTGCCCCTCGGACCGGCACATCACAGAAAGAGGCCCCATGCGCAGCGCGCTCTTCGGCAATCTCGGCTCCGAGCAGGGAAACGCCACCTTCGCCCTGCAGAACTCCAAGATGCTGCGCGTCCAGCTCCCGCCCGAGGTGCTGGCACGTCAGGGGTCGATGGTCGCCTTCCAGGGCCGCATGGACTTCGCCTACGAGGGCGCGGGCGGCGTGGGCAAGCTGCTGAAGAAGGTCATGACCGGGGAGGGCGCGCCGCTCATGCGCGTCACCGGCGAGGGCCTGCTGTTCCTCGCCGACAACGCCGACGACATCCACCTGTTCTACCTGGAGAACGAGGCCCTGACCGTCAACGGCCGCAACCTGCTGGCCCTCGACGCCGGGCTCACCTGGGACATCAACCGGGTCCAGGGCGCGGGGATCGCCGCGGGCGGCCTGTTCAACATGACGATCGCGGGCACCGGCTGGGTGGCGGTCACCGCGCACGGCGCTCCGGTGATGCTCGACGCCTCACGGGCGCCGACGTTCGCCGACGGCCAGTCGGCCGTGTGCTGGAGCGCCGGGCTGCACGTGGGGGTCAACCGCACGTTCAAGGCGGGCGCGCTGATCGGCCGGGGCAGTGGCGAGGCCGTGCAGCTCGCCTTCCAGGGCCAGGGGTTCGTGCTCGTGCAGGCCAGCGAGGGCCACCCCATCCCCCGCCCCGGCCAGTGACCCGGCCCTGGGCCGGAAAACGACGAGGTCCCGCCCACCGGGCGGGACCTCGTGTCTGTGGAGCTATGGGGATTCGAACCCCAGACCTCCTCCATGCCATGGAGGCGCGCTACCAACTGCGCCATAGCCCCTGGTCACCGTCCACGAGTGCTCTCGTCAACGGCGCTCGGGAAGCATATAGCCATCCGTACGATTCGCCTAATCGCGGCGAGGGGCCCGCACCGTCCCGGACGACGGCGCGCGGCCCTTCGCGGGGTCAGGTCTGGGCGTCGGGCCGGTCGTCGCTGCTGATGGGCTCGGGCAGCGTGCCCGCGTTGTGCTCCAGCAGCCGCCATCCCTTGCGGCCCTCCTGCAGCACCGACCACGAGCAGTTGCCCAGCCCGCCCAGCGCCGGCCACAGCTCCTCCGGCAGGCCCAGCAGCTCGCAGATGCCGAGCCGCAGCGCCGCGCCGTGGGAGGCGATCACGAGCAGGCCGTCGTCGTCGAGCCTGGCGGCCCAGCGGCGCATCGCGGCGCCGACGCGCGTGGCCACGTCGGTGACGGGCTCACCGTCCGGGGCCTCCCAGGCGACGTACTCCTCGGGCCAGCGGGCGGCGATCTCGTCGCGGGTGAGGCCCTCCCACTGCCCGCCGCCCCGTTCGCGGAAGTCCTTGTCGACGGCCACGTCCAGGCCGACGAGCCGGCCCAGCGCGAGCGCGGTGTCGTTGGCCCGCTGCAGGTCGGACGAGACGATCATGCTGGGTCGCAGGGACGCGAGCAGCGACGCCGCCCGGGCGGCCTGCGCCTGGCCGGTCTCGTCCAGGGGGATGTCGGAGTGTCCCTGGAAGCGATGCTCGACGTTCCACAGCGTCTGCCCGTGCCGGAGGCAGACGATGCGCTTGCTCAACTCCTGGCCCGCTGCATGTTGGCCTGCATCACGCTCTCCGGCAGCGTGATCGCCGGGCAGTCCTTCCACAGCCGCTCCAGGGCGTAGAAGGTGCGGTCCTCCTCGTGCTGGACGTGCACGACGATGTCGAGGAAGTCGAGAAGCACCCAGCGGCCCTCACGCTCGCCTTCGCGGCGGACGGGCTTGGCGTCGGCCTCGGTGCGCAGCCTCTCCTCGATCTCGTCGACGATGGCGCGGACCTGGCGGTCGTTGGTGGCGGAGCAGAGCAGGAACGCGTCGGTGATGACGAGCTGCTCGCTCACGTCGTAGGCGAGAATGTCGTCGGCCAGCTTGTCCGCCGCTGCCTCGGCGGCGATCCTGACCAGCTGGACGGCTCTGTCAGATGCGGTCACGATGCGGGTCTGTCCTCCTGTGTCGGCAAAACTGCCCTGCGTTGAGCCTACCCTTCTCCGCCCGAACCCCTTACTCCTGCAACAGAAGCCGAGAGCGTACACGGCGTGAACACGGGGCACGCGAAGATGACATCATCAGAACACACTGTCGAGTCGACACGAACGCTCGAGGAGGAACCGCCGATGTCCGTCCACCGTGTCGTCCCCAACGTCCGCTCCGACGCCCCGCGAGAGAGCGCCGAGTTCTACGGCCTGCTGGGCCTGGAGGAGGTCATGAACCACGGCTGGATCATGACCCTCGCCTCCCCCGCCCATCCCGGCGCCCAGGTCAGCTTCATGACCGAGGACCTGACCGCGCCCGTCGCCCCCGACCTGAGCATCGAGGTGGACGACGTGGACGCGGCGTACGAGGCCGTGCGGGCGAGCGGGGCCGAGATCGTGCACACGCTGCGCGACGAGGAGTGGGGCGTGCGCCGTTTCTTCGCCCGCGACCCGAACGGCCGCGTGGTCAACGTCCTCAGCCACCGGCGCTGACCGGCGGGCGGCCGGCCAGTCCTGGCGGTATCAGTCCTGGCGGTAGAGGTTGCGCTTGTTGATGTACTGCACGATGCCGTCCGGGACGAGGTACCAGATCGGCTCGCCGTCGGCCACGCGCTGCCGGCACTCCGACGACGAGATGGCCAGGGCGGGGATCTCCAGCAGGGTGACCTTGCCCTCGGGCAGGCCGGGGTCGTGCAGCGTGTGGCCGGGCCGGGTGCAGCCGACGAAGTGCGCGAGGCCGAACAGCTCGCCCGCGTCCTGCCAGGTGAGGATGGCGCCGAGGGCGTCGGCGCCGGTGATGAAGAACAGCTCGGCCTCGGGCCCGTACGCGCGGGAGATGTCGCGCAGCGTGTCGATGGTGAAGGTCGGACCGGGCCGGTCGACGTCGACCCGGCTGACCGAGAACCTGGGGTTGGACGCGGTGGCGATCACCGTCATCAGGTAGCGGTCCTCGGGCGCCGACACCGCGCGCTCCGACTTCTGGTACGGCCGGCCCGTCGGCACGAACACGACCTCGTCGAGCTCGAAGTGGTGCGCCACCTCGCTGGCGGCGACCAGGTGACCGTGGTGGATCGGGTCGAACGTCCCACCCATCACACCCACGCGTCGCTTCCCCTGGACACCAGGCGCGTTCATCATGAATCGGACCTTACGCGGAACCCCTACCCGAAGATGAGGGGACCCCCCTCGGCGAGACACGCGCGCGGCCCCCGCTGCCGACGTAGCATGCCGGGCATGACGACCACCCCGGACCGCAACCGCGTCCAACTGCCCGGCATCTCGTCCCGTGCCTACGAACACCCCGCAGACCGGTCCGCCCTGGTCGCTCTGCGTAAGCTGAGTGGGTTCGACACGGTCCTCAAGCAGATGTCCGGTCTCATCAGCGAGCGCCGGCTGCGCCTGATGTACCTCGCCTCGTCCGTACGGGTGAGCGAGACCCAGTTCCGCTCCCTGTACGACATGGGCCGCGACGCGGCCTACACCCTCGACCTGCACCGGATCCCCGAGATCTACGTCCAGCAGGACCCCCAGGTCCAGGCCAAGGCCATCGGCTTCGACGACCCGTTCATCGTCGTGACCACCGGCCTGCTCAACCTCATGAACGAGGAGGAGCAGCGCTTCGTCATCGGCCACGAGACCGCGCACATCCTGTCGGGGCACGCGGTCTACCGCACGATGCTCGACATCCTCACCCGCCTGGCCAGCCGCGTCGCGTGGATCCCGCTCGGCTACATCGGGCTGCGCGCCATCGTGGCGGGCCTGGAGGAGTGGTACCGCAAGTCGGAGCTGTCCTGCGACCGCGGCGGCCTGCTCGTCGGGCAGGACCCGGACGCGGCCAAGCGCGCCCTGATGAAGCTGGCCGGCGGCGCCTACACCCACGAGATGAACATCGAGGCCTTCCTCGAGCAGTACCAGGAGTACGACACCGCGGGCGACCTCCGCGACGGCTTCCTCAAGGTCCTCAACCTGCTCGGCACCACCCACCCGTTCGCCGTGGTGCGGGTGGCCGAGCTGGACAAGTGGCAGCGCAGCGGCGAGTACGACCGGATCGTCGGCGGCGACTACCCCCGCCGCGAGGACGACGCCAACGCCCGCGTCACCGACGAGGTCAAGGCGGCGGCCGAGTCCTACCGCGCCTCCTGGTCGCAGTCGCAGGACCCGTTCATCGGCGTGCTGCGCGACGTCGCCGAGGGCGCGGTCAACGCCGGTGAGCGCATCTTCAACCGCTTCTCCCGCCGCGACGGCGGCCAGGGCTAGAGCAGCAGGGCGATCGCGCGCACGGCCGCCGCGCACAGGGCGACGAACCCGCCCAGCACGGCAAGTGCGCGCAGCCCCTCACGGCGCAGCTCCGGCAGCCGGGCGCCGATCCGTTCGATCTCGCGGCCGGTGATGCCGCCGCACAACATCCCGAACACCACGCCCGCGGCGGTCACCGGCGCGGGCTGCTGCCACCAGTCGGAGCCGATCTGGCCGCCGCCGGTGAGCCAGAGCGCCCCGCCCGCCGCCACCACGACGGGCACGCCGGGCCACACCGCCGCCGTCACGGCCGAACCGGTCGCGGCGAACGGGAACAACAGCACCCGCAGCGCCACCCGCCAGCGCCGTGACGCGCGGCTGCGGACCATCCAGTGGCTCATCCAGATCGCCCGCGTCAGCACCACGAACACCGCCGTGATGCCGATCGAGGCGATCGGCCACATCACCGACGCCACCACGCACGGCACGCCCGGATGCTGACGGTGGGCGCGGACGGCCGTCCGGTGGAGGCGCACGGCGCGGTGCACGTGCCGGCGTCGCCGCGTTCGTCGATGAAGCC
>NZ_JBFAIA010000174.1:0-17693 GCF_040654455.1 Nonomuraea sp. NPDC050691 | reverse complement strand
CGCCGACGGAACGACCTCGCCCGACCGGCCCGGCTGGTCGTTCTCCGACTCCGAGGTCTACAAGCTCCTGGAGGCCCTGGCCTGGGAGACGGGCCGTACCGGCGACCAGGAGGCGGAGGCCGCGATCAAGCGGCTCACCGCGCGCGTGGCCCGGGCACAGGACCCCGACGGGTACCTCAACACCTGCTTCGGGCACGAGCGGCAGCCGCCGCGCTACAGCGACCTGGAGATGGGGCACGAGCTGTACAACACGGGGCACCTGCTCCAGGCGGCGGTGGCGCGGCTGCGCACGGCCGGCGAGGACGACCTGGTGCGCGTCGCCCGCCGGGCGGCGGACCACGTGTGCCGCACCTTCGGCGAGGACGGCCTGCGCGGGATCTGCGGGCACCCGGAGATCGAGGTGGGCCTGGCCGAGTTCGGCCGGGCCCTCGGCGAGGACCGCTACGTCGAGCAGGCCCGGCTGTTCCTCGAACGCCGCGGGCATGGAACGCTCCGGGACATCCCCCTGGGACGCGCCTACTTCCAGGACGACGTCCCGATCCGGCAGGCCGACGTCTGGCGCGGCCACGCCGTGCGCGCGCTCTACCTGACGGCCGCGGCCGTGGACGTCGCCGTCGAACGCGGTGACGACGAGCTGCTGCGCGCGGTGGAACGGCAGTGGGAGCGCTCGGTCGAGCGCCGGACCTACATCACCGGCGGGATGGGCTCGCGCCACCAGGACGAGGGCTTCGGCGAGGACTGGGAGCTGCCGCCGGACCGGGCCTACTGCGAGACGTGCGCGGGCGTCGCCTCGATCATGGTGTCGTGGCGGCTCCACCTCGCCACCGGCGACGTCCGCTACACCGACCTGATCGAGCGGACGCTCTACAACGTCATCGCCGCCTCCCCGAGCCCCGACGGCCGGGCCTTCTTCTACGCCAACCCTCTCCACCAGCGCAGCCCCGGCAGGCCGGCCGACCCGGCCGAGGTGAGCCCGCGCGCCGAGGGCGGCACCCGGGCCGCGTGGTTCGAGGTCTCCTGCTGCCCGACCAACGTCGCCCGCACGCTGGCCGGCCTCGGGGGTTACCTCGCCACGACCGACGACGACGGCCTCCAGATCCACCAGTACGCCCCGTGCGCCGTCCGTGCCGAGCTGCCGGACGGGCGGCAGGTGGCCGTGGACGTCGAGACCGGCTACCCCAACTCCGGGACGGTCCGGGTGCGGATCGCGGCCGACGCGCCCTCTCCCTGGACCCTCTCCCTGCGGGTGCCCGCGTGGGCGGCCGGCGCCACCGTGACCGAGGACGGCGGGCCGGCGCGGCCGGTCGAGCCCGGCACGTTCACCGTCCGGCGCGCCTTCCGGGAGGGCGACGTGGTCGTCCTCGACCTGCCGATGGGGCCCCGGTTCACCTGGCCCGACCCGCGCATCGACGCGGTGCGCGGCTGCGTGGCCGTCGAGCGCGGCCCCGAGGTGCTGTGCGTCGAGTCCCACGACGTTCCCCAGCCCGGCGGGCTCGACGCCCTGGTGATCGACGCCGGGACAGGACCGGAGCCGGACGGCGGCGGCGCGCGGGTGCGCGGCCGGCTTCCCGCCCACGCCGGCCGCGGATGGGCCTACGCCTCCGCCGCCCGTCCGGCTCCTCCCTCGGACGACGGGGAATGGTTCGACGTGCCGCTCCGGCCCTACCACTCGTGGGCCCATCGCGGGCCGGCGAGCATGCGCGTGTGGCTGCCGGTGGAAGGGACCTCGTGACCGTGGCCGGCTCGTTCTCCCCGAGGGAGATCCCGTTCAGCTTCGCCGGTTCCTGGTTCTGCTTCTCGCCCGTGGTGGCCGAGGGCGTCTGGGCCGACGACGTGCATCTGGTGTCGCACCAGACCGGCATGCACCCTGTGTTGCGGCTCGTCCCCACCGCCGAGACGGTCGTCACCGCGACGCCGCACCGGCTCACCTGGACCGGTGGCGGCGGCCGGATCGACCTGGCCTACGAGAGCCCGGACACCGTCAGGGTGCGCGGCCGCGGGTTGGGGCTGCGCGTGCTCGCCGCCGATCCCGTGCTCACCCCGTTCAGCGGCCCGTACTTCTACCAGGACCCCACCGACGGCTCGTCGGTCTTCACCGTCTACCAGACCGGCCGCCGCTACCGGATCACGGTGGTCGGCGGGCGCGCCGAGCCGCTCGGCGACCAGGCGCTCGGGACCGCCGAGCGCGGTGTGATCCTGCCGGACGACGCCTGGGAGATCGCCGTCGAGGAGTACGAGACGGCCCGCGCCCCCTACGCGAGCCGGGCGGACTTCGCCCAGGTGGCCGAGGCGGCGCGCGACCGGTTCGCGGCCTTCGCCGGGGCCGTGGCGCCCTGGCGCGGCGACCGCAGCCCGGCGGCGGAACTGGCCGCCTACGTGCTGTGGTCGGCCACGGTCCGTCCGGGAGGGTTCGTCACCCGGCAGGCCGTGCTCATGTCCAAGCACTGGATGGACAAGGTGTGGAGCTGGGACCACTGCTTCAACGCCCTCGCGCTCGGCGACGGCCTGCCCGGCCTGGCGTGGGACCAGTTCCGCCTGCCCTTCGACCACCAGGACGCCGCCGGCGCGCTGCCGGACTCGGTAGCGCACTCCGAGGTCCTGCACAACTTCGTCAAGCCGCCCATCCACGGCTGGGCCCTGCGGCGCCTGGGCCCGGTGCCCGAGGGCGAGCGGGCCGAGACGTACCGGCTGCTGGAGCGCTGGACCTCCTTCTGGCTGACCGCCCGGCGCGCCCCGGGTCGTGAGCTGGCGCACTACCAGCACGGCAACGACAGCGGCTGGGACAACGCCACCACCTTCGACCCCGAGCGGGTCGTCGAGACCGCCGACCTGGCCGCCTTCCTCGTCCTGCAGATGCGCGAGCTGGCCCGCCTGGCCGAGGAGCTCGCCGACCGCTCCGCGGCGGCCCGGTGGACGGCGGCGGCCGACCGGATGCGTGAGGCGCTGCTCACCGAGCTGTGGCAGGGCGACCGGTTCGTCGCCCGCGGGGTGCGCTCGGGGCGCACCTGGTCCAGCTCCAGCCTGCTCGACCTCATGCCGATCGTGCTGGGGGAGGAACTGCCGGAGCCGGTCAGCGCGGCGCTGGCCGCCCGGATCAGGACGCATCTGACGGAGTACGGGCTCGCCACCGAGCCGCCCGCCTCGGAGCACTACCGGGACGACGGCTACTGGCGCGGCCCCATCTGGGCGCCCTCGACCGTGCTGATCGAGGACGGCCTGCGCCGCGCCGGCCACCGTGAGCTGGCCGACGAGATCAGCGCGCGCTTCCGGGCCCTGTGCGAGAAGTCCGGGTTCGCGGAGAACTTCGACGCCCGCACCGGGGCGGGGCTGCGGGACCGTGCCTACACCTGGACGGCCGGCGCCTATCTCCTGCTGGCCGGCGCCCACGAGCGTGTCGCCGCGCGCAGCTCCGCCATCCCGCGGTAGCGCTGGAACGGCAGCTCGAACACCGCGGCGAACCCCCACGCGAACAGCACCGAGGCGGGCACGGCCAGCGTGAGCAGCACCAGGAACCCGGCCACGCCCGGCCCGAGGAGCGGGGCGACGACGAAGTGGTGCGTCGCGACCACGATCGGGGCGTGGACCAGGTAGAGGCTGTAGGAGAACGAGCCGAGCGAGCGGAGCGGCCGGCTGTCGAGGAGGCGCACCAGGGGCCTCGGCCGGCCGCCCGCCACGGCCGCGAGGAACAGCCCGGCGGCCGGGGCGAGGGCCAGGTCCACCCAGAAGAAGTTCGCGACCGTCCACACCGGCCCTTGCACCGCGACGAGGACGACCACGGGGACGAACGCGGCCAGGGCCGCCCAGTGCAGGGGGGCCCGTACCGGCGCGCGGAGCACCCCGGCCGCCAGCACGCCCACCGCGAACAGCACCGCGAACTGCGGGGTCAGCCGCATCAGCAGCGCCACGGCGGGCACCCCGCCGGCCAGCACGCCCACCGCCACCACGACCACGGTGACGGCCGCCACCATCACCACCGCGCCCAGCCGCCGCACCACCAGCAGCAGGAGGGGGAGGACGACGTAGAGCTGCGCCTCGACGGCGATCGACCAGAACGCCCCGTTGGGGCTCGGCGAGCCGAACAGGTCCTGCACGAGCAGCCCGTGGAAGAGCACGCTCTTCGCCGTGGGCGGCCCTTGTCCGGGCTGCGGCACCAGTGTCCAGGCGACCGCGAGGCTGAACACGAGCGCGGCCCAGTACGGCGGCAGGATCCGCCAGGCGCGGCGGCGCGCGAAGCGGCGCAGGCCGCCGAGCCGCCAGCCGGACCGGGCGGGCTTGACGGCCAGGGAGAAGCCGGACAGCGCGATGAAGACCACGACGGCGACGTGCCCGTACAGCAGCCAGCTCGCCCAGGCCGGGCCCGTGTCGGCGGGGAAGCCGGGGAAGGACAGCAGCCGGCAGTGGTGCAGCACCACGAACAGCGCGGCCAGGCCGCGGATGCCGTCGAGCCCGCCCAGCCGCGTGGACCGTTCCGGGACCAGCCGTTCTGACCGTTCAGGGAAACCAGCCGCCCCCGGTTCCATTCCCACCCCCGCACCGGCCGGTTTCCGGCCACCGTGGGGTTCATCGGTTCAGACCCGGCCCGCGTAACAAAGCGGATGTAACGGGCGGATGGGAAAGTTCGATGCCCCATTGGAACGGTTTTTCGGGGGGATTAACGCGCCACGTTGCTGTGCGTATCGGGCAGGGGATATATGGAATTCTGGACGACCATTCTTGGCCTTGCCCGGCAGAAGCTGATCGTCGTCCCGGTCGCCGTCCTCGCCGTCGCCCTGGCGTTCACCGGATATCTCCTGCTGCCCGAGCGGTACGTGACGAGCGCGTCCATGGTCCTCGTCACCCCGTCGGGCGGCGGCTCGATCGACGGTACCAAGCCCGTCGCGCAGACCAACCCGCTGCTTCAGTTCACCGACGACCTGCGCACCACGGCCAGCATCCTCATCCTGGCCATGAACACCTCCGACGTGTTCGCCTCCGTCGGCGTCACCGAGGACGGGCCGACCGATCTGACCGTCGACGACGGCCGCAGCAACCCGACACTGCTCGGCGTCGGCACCACCGGGCCGTTCATCTACGTCCAGGTCGAGAGCGACTCGCCGGCCACGGCGTCCAAGGTCCTGGCGGCGACCCAGGAGCGGCTGCGCCAGGAGCTGGAGGACCGGCAGAACGAGCTGAAGGCGCACCCGATCACGTTCGTCCAGGCCGAGGACGTCGTGCGGCTCGGGCCGGAGGCCGACGGGTCGGCCAAGCTCCAGGGCGCCGTCGGCGGGCTGCTGCTCGGCCTCGTGGCCGGGTTCGGGGCAGCGTACGCGGTCGTGCGCCGGAGGCTGTTCCTCCGCGCTGCCGCCCCCGCCCCCGGCGCGCCCGACAAGGAGCCCTCGGAGGAGGAGCCGGCTCCGGACGCCGTCTCGAAGAAGGAACCGGAGGCGGCCGGGAACGGATCGGGACCGGCGCCGTCCAGGGATCTGGACGAGACCGGCCCCATCGACGTGGTGCGGCTCAACGGCCGCTGACCTCGCTACTTCCAGCGCCTTATCTGCGGCGGCTCGCCAGGTCCGCCAGCACGGGCGGCACCCAGCGCCTGGCCGTCTGCCGGAGGCTGCTCTTCCACTCCTCGCCCGGCCGCTGCTTGAACTTGGTGTCGTGCTCGTCGAGCACCTCTTCGGCCGGGCGGCCGTTGGTGTAGTAGTACAGCGCCATCGAGCGCCGGGCCCGGTCGTCCGGGCAGGTCAGCGGCTCCGGGTGGCCGTGGTTGGCGTCGTCGGTGGTGGCGAACAGGACGAACCTGTTGAACACCGGCAGGATGCGGTGCTCGCAGGCCGTCATGTCCTTGTTCCAGAGCTGGAGGTGGCCGCCGTACGACTCCTCCCAGTCCTTGTTGAGGTAGAGCAGCCCGTTCAGCCGCCGGTCCAGATCCAGCCTGCGGTGCCGGTTGAAGTCGACGTGTACCTTCAGGAACCCGCCGGGCCGGATCTGGTGCAGGCCGCCCCCGTCGTAGTGCGGGTCCGACACCAGGTGCTCGATGCCGGTGAGCCGCTCCAGGAAGTCGACGAACACCTGGCCGTTGAACTCGGACAGCAGGTGGCGGGTGGCCGGCCCCATGCGCTCGGTGTCGGCGAGCGCGAGCTTGATCTCCCTGGCGTTGTCGAAGCGCTGCCACTCGGGGTCACGGGGCTCGGGGAACTCGGCGAGCACCGGCTCCAGGACGTCGGCGGGAAGGAAGTCGTCGATGACGACATGCCGGAACGGCGTGGCCTTGAGAAAGCTTTCGCGGAGGCTGTCGGCGAGCGGAAGGAGTTCGTCACGGCGGAAGGTAAAGCTCAGTGCCTGCTGCATCGGTGCTCCCCACCCCTGAATGTCGGCGAAATGGCCCGGCAGTGACATCGCGGTGCACCGTTGTCTCGTTACAAATACCCCGGTAACGCCGGATACCGCGAAAAACGATGATCTGTGGGGAGACACCCGTTTTCTGGTGCGGGAAACTCTGGTGCGGGACGTTCTGGCACGGGGGAGGAAGGCGTCTTGGACTTCTGGGGGACGGTCCTGGTCGTGTTCCGGCGGTGGTACGTCACGGTCCCCGCGTTCCTGCTCTCCCTCGCGGTGGCCTTCGGCGTCTACCGGACGGTCCCGGCCGTCTACCAGTCGAGCGCGGTGCTGGTCCTGACCGTGCCCGTCACGGGCGGGAGCGTTCCATCCAACCCCGACTACCCGAACCCCCGGGTCAACCCGCTGCTCAACTACGACGGCGCGCTCAACGTCTCCGCCTCGATCCTGCTCCAGGCGCTCAGCGCGCCCGAGACCGCGGCCACGCTCGGCGCGCCGCCGGGCGGCGACACCTCATACGTGGTCCACAACGGCAGCGCCAACCCCGAGCTGCTGGCCAACGGCCCCTTCGTCATCATCGAGGCCAAGAGCCCGTCGGCCGAGGCCGCGCACACGCTCGTCGTCAAGCTGGTGGCGCGGGCCAAGCTGGAGATGGCCGCCCGCCAGCAGGTGCTCCAGGCGCCGCCGAGCACGTACATCCAGCTCACCGAGATGGTCGCGCCGACCGCGCCGCTGGAGCAGCGCGGCGGCAAGAGCCGCACGGCGGCGGCGGTGCTGGCGCTGGGCCTGTTCGCCGCCCTGACGGCCGGATTCGCGGCGGAGAGCGTCGCCCCCGCGCTGAGACGGAGGCTGGACAGGCGCCCGGGTGGGCGGCTGAACCTGCGGCTGAGGCGGCGCCCGGCATGACCGTCACAGGTTCGGGAACCACCTCCGCGGCGGCGGCCGCCAGGACGAAGGCGCTGCTGGAGGCGTCCGCGCTGCCGAGGCCGCACCGGGCCGACGGCGCCACGGCCGGCGTCGTGTTCGCGGTCGTCCTCATGATCGTCCCAGCCCGGCTGGTGTACCGGGGACTGTCGTTCGCGATCACCCCGGCCGAGTCCATCGGCCTGTTCGCGCTGGTGTGGTGGCTGTGCGCGCACTTCACCGGCACGCTCGGCGCCGCCAAGGGCCGCACGCTCGTCCGCTCGGCCGTGTTCGTGTACGCCGCCTCGCTGCTGGCCACGTACGCCTACGCGACGGCCGGCCCGCTGCCCAGGGACGAGGTGGAGCTGGCCGACCACATGCTCGTCACCGCGTTCGCCATGATCGGCGTCGTGCTGCTCGTGGTGGACGGCGTGCGCGGCCGGGACCGGCTCGACCTGGTGCTGAAGACGGTCGCCGTGATGGGCGCGGTCCTCGGGGTGGTCGGCGCGGTGCAGTTCCTGTTCAGGTTCGACCCGACGAAGTACATGGTCCTGCCCGGCCTGCGCTACACCCAGGAGGAGCTGTTCATCCTGGAGCGCAACGGGCTGAGCCGGGTGGCGGCGACCACCGGGCACCCCATCGAGTTCGCGGTCATGTGCGCCATGATCCTGCCGATCGCCCTGCACTTCGCGTTCCAGGCGCGCGAGCGGGGCGGGCCCTCGCTGCGCTGGTGGGTGTGCGCGGGGCTGATCGGGGCGGGCATGGTGTTCTCGGTGTCGCGCTCGGCCTTCGTCGGGCTGGCCGGCGCCGCCGTGGTGCTGCTCGCGGGCTGGCCGAAGGTGCGGCGGCTGCTCGCCGCCGGGGCCGTGCTCGTCTTCCTCGGGGCCGTGAAGGTCGTGGTGCCGGGCGTGCTGGGGGCCATCGTCGCGCTGTTCACGAACATCTCGAACGACTCCAGCCTGCGCTGGCGGACCATGGACTACGCCACCGCCGCCACCGAGATCGGCCGCCACCCCTGGCTGGGGCGCGGTCTCGGCACCTGGTACGCCCCGAAGTACCTCGTCTTCGACAACCAGTACATCCTGACGACCGTCGAGACCGGGATCATCGGCGTGCTGGCCTTCGCGGGGCTGTTCGCGGCCGGCATCTGGTCGGCGCTGCGGGCCCGGCGCCTGCTGGCCGACCCGGCCGCCCGCGACCTCGGGCTCACGCTGGCGGCCTGCCTGGTGGTGCCGCTGATCGGCGCCGCCACCTTCGACCTGCGCTCGTACGCGGTGATCACCGGCCTGTCGTTCCTGCTGGTGGGCGCGGCCGGCGCCCTCCTGCGCGAGGCCCGCGCCGGCCGGGCGGCGGCTCCCGTCGCGGAGGGCGGGGTCAGCCGAGCGGCGGCTCCTGTCGCGGAGGGCGAGGTCAGCCGAGCAGGCGCTCCCGAGCCTCCTTCCACGACCCCGCCGCCAGATCCCGCGCGCTGATCGCGGTGACCGGCAGCGGCCAGCCGATGGCGAGGTCCGGGTCGTCGTAGCGCACCGTCAGGTCCTCGGCCGGGTCGTGCTCACGGTCGATCCGGTAGCACACGTCGGCCTGCTCGGTCAGCGCCTGGTAGCCGTGGAAGAGCCCCGGCGGCACGTACAGGTGGGCGAACTCCTTGTCGTCGAGCACCACGCTCCAGCTCTCGCCGAACGTCGGCGAGCCGGGCCTGGCGTCCACCAGCACGTCGTGGATCGCGCCACGGGCGCACCTGACCAGCTTGGCCTCGCCCCGCCCGAGCCGGCAGTGCATCCCCCGCAGGGTGCCGAGCCGCGACCGGGACTGGCTGTCCTGGACAAACGCGGCCGGATCGAGCCCGTGCTCGGCGGCCAGTGCCGTGTCGAAGGTGCGGGTGAAGAAGCCCCTGTCGTCGTGGTGGGGGGTCGGAACGAAGATCAGGACCCCGTCGAACGCGCCTCGCTCCACTCTCATGCGCCCATGATCGCCGCCCGCCCGCCCCGCCGGAAGCCCTCACCCGCTCTGGTCAAGCCATCCTCGACCGCCGCCCCGGAATCCCTCATGCCACCCGGCCGTGCCGGCCTTCACCGCCCCGCCGGCTGGGAGGGCCGCCCCGCGCCCGTCGCGCCTCCACGTTCCGTTCGGCTCGCCGTCCGCCCCGCTTCGGCCCGCCGCCCGTCCCGAGCCCGAGCCGGGTAACGGGTTTGTCTCTTATGCCGATTATTTCGTGAAAGGTCGTGATGTTAGGTCGGCTGCGCGAAGGAGCGAGACCATTCCGGCGGATCCCTTCCTCACGACCGATCCCCCGGCGCGGGTGCGCGTCGGAGCGGTCCACGTCATGGCCCTCACCGAGGCCGCCGTCGCCGAGCACGTCTCCCGCGCGTGGACGGCCGGCCGGGGCGGCGCGATCGTCACCGCGAACGTGGACATCGTCAGAGCCGCCACCCGCGACCCCGCCCTCGCCGAGCTGGTCGAGGGCGCCGAGCTGGTGGTCGCCGACGGCATGCCCGTGGTGTGGGCGGGCCGCCTGGCCGGAGCCGCGATCCCCGAGCGGGTGACCGGCGCCTCGCTCGTCCACAGCCTGTCCGCGCGGGCCGCGCGCGACGGCCGTTCCGTCTACCTGCTGGGCGGCGACCCCGGTGTGCCCGAGGCCGCCGCGGAGGCGCTCGCGGCGCGCAGCCCGGGCCTGCGGATCGCGGGCGCCCACTCCCCGCCGTACGGCTTCGACGCCGACCCCGGGGCACGCCGCGAGGTGATCGAACGGGTGGTCGCCGCCCGCCCCGCCCTCGTGCTCGTCGGCCTCGGCTTCCCCAAGCAGGAACGGCTCATCCGTGACCTGCGCCCCGGCCTGCCCGCCGCCTGGTTCCTCGGCTGCGGCGCGGGCATCCCCATGGCCGCCGGCCAGTTCAGCCGGGCCCCGCGCGCCCTCCAGCGCGCGGGCGGGGAGTGGCTGCACCGCCTCGCCCTGGAGCCGCGCCGCCTGGCCCGCCGCTACCTCAGAGAGGACGCCCCCTTCGCCGTCGCGCTGCTCGCCGGCGCCCTGCTCAGCCGGTTCCGACATTCCTGAGTTCCGGCGGTCCCGAGTTCCGACACTCCTGAGTTCCGACGCTCCCGAGAGGCCACGCCCGCATGCTCGCGATTGTGATCGTCACCTACTTCAGTGAGCGGGTCGTCGGCGACTGCCTGCGCTCCCTGGCCGCCGCCGGCGCGGGCGACGCCCGGGTGATCGTGGTGGACAACGACTCGGCCGACGCGACCCTGGAGCGGGCCCGCGAGGCGCTGCCCGCCGTCGAGATCGTCTCCACGGGCCGCAACGCCGGCTTCGGCGCCGCCGTGAACGCCGGGATCGCCGCCGCCCCCGGCTGCGACGTGCTCGTGCTCAACCCGGACATCCGGCTCGCCCCCGGCGCCGTCACGGCGCTGCGTGAGGCGCTGGCCGAGCCGGGCACCGGCATCACGGTCCCGCGCCTCACCGACGACTCCGGCCACCGGCACCCCTCGCTGCGGCGCCGTCCCACCGTGCTGCGGGCGCTCGGCGAGGCATTGCTCGGCGGCCACCGCGCCGGACGGGTCCCCGCCCTGGGCGAGCTGGTCGTCGCCGACGAGGCGTACGAGCGGCCGGGCACGCACGACTGGGCGACCGGTGCCGCCTGGCTGGTCTCCCGGCGCTGCCTCGACGCCACCGGCCCGCTCGACGAGCGCTACTTCCTGTACTCGGAGGAGACCGAGTACATGCTGCGCGCCGGCGACCGCGGGTTCGCCGTCCGCTACGTGCCGGCCGCCCTCGCCGTCCACCTGGGCGGCGAGCAGTCCACCTCCAGCCGGCTGTGGGCCCTGTCCGCGGCCAACCGGGTCAGGCTCCACCGCCAGCGCCACGGCCGTCCCCGCGCCCTGCTCATGCGTCTGGCCGTCACGCTCAACGAGGCGCTGCGCGCCGCCACCCGTGGCGGTCCCGGGGGAGAGCGTCACAAGGCCGCCCTGCGCGCCCTCTGGCCCCTGCCCCGCTGGCCCCGGGAGACCGCGCAGCCGGCGCCCGGCTACGTCTGCTTCTCCGCCCAGGACTGGTGGTACCACAACCAGGCGCACTCCGACTTCCAGCTCATGCGCTCGATCGCCGCCCACCGCGAGGTCCTCGTGGTCAACAGCATCGGCATGCGCATGCCCACCCCCGGCAGATCCACCCAGGTCGCCCGCCGGATCGCGCGCAAGCTGCGCAGCGTCGCCAAGCTCGTGCGCGAGCCGCTGCCCGGCTTCCACGTCATGTCGCCGCTGCCGTTGCCGTTCTACGGCTCGCCGCTGCTCCGCGCGCTGAACGCGGCGCTCGTCCGCGCCCAGGTGCGGGCCGTGTGCCGGGCGCTCGGCATGCGCCGCCCCGTCGTCGTCGTCACCATCCCCACGGCCTGGGACGTGGTGCGCCCCATGGCCAGGCGGTCGCTGGTGTTCAACCGCTCCGACCGGCACTCGGCGTTCCCCGAGGCCGACGCCGCCACCATCGGCGCGCTGGAACGCGCCCTGCTCGCCCGCGCCGACCGCGTCGTCTACGTCAGCCGCGCCCTCATGGCCGAGGAACGCCCCCTCACCGGAGACCGGGCGCACTTCCTCGACCACGGCGTGGACCTGCGCCACTTCACCCGGACCGCGGACCTGCCGCCCGACCTCGCCGCCGTACCAGGCCCCCGGATCGGCTTCTTCGGCGCCCTGGACGACTTCGTCGTGGACTTCGAGCTGCTCGAACGCGTCGCCGTCGAGCTGCCGGAGGCGTCGCTGGTGCTCGTCGGCGACGCCACCGCGCCCATGGAGCGGCTGACGAAGTATCCCAACGTCCACTGGCTCGGCTTCCGCCCCTACGAGCGGATCCCCGCGTACGGCTCGGGCTACGACGTGGCGATCATGCCGTGGCGGGACAACGCGTGGATCCGCCACGCCAACCCGATCAAGCTGAAGGAGTACCTGGCGCTCGGCCTGCCCGTCGTGAGCACGGAGTTCGCCGAGTTGTCCGCGTACACCGGCCGGGTCAGGAGCGCCGCCACCCACGCCGCGTTCGTCGAGGCCGTCAAGCTCACGCTCGACACGGGCGGCCCGGCGAGTCCCGAGGAGCTGCGCGCGTCCGTGCGGGACGCGTCCTGGTCCGCGCGCGCCCGCGAGCTCATGGCGCTGGCCGAGGGGGAGCGCTGATGCGGGTGCCCCGACCGCTCCTCGCCGCGGTGATCCTGATCACCGCGGCGGCCCTGGTGTGGATGGTGCTCGACCTGCGCCGCGCCGAGCGGCCCGAGGGGCGCGAGACCCCGGCCCCCGGCCCGGCCACGCCCGCCCCGGCCCTCACACCGGTCGACTGGGAGGGCGGCCCCGCCTACTACGGCCGCTTCCCCGCCACCGCCGCCGCCGGCTGGACCGACCCCTCCTTCTTCCCCGTCGGCGTCTGGTACGAGTCCGTCATCACCCAGGACGACGTGGACAAGGACCGCGAGGCCGGCATCAACACGTACGTCGAGCTGACCGAGACCAGCGACATGGCGCTCATCAGGAGGAACGGCCTGTTCGCCATCACCGGCAAGCCCATCGCCGGGTACGGCCCCGAGACCGTCGCCTGGCTCGTCACCGACGAGGCCGACATGTGGGCCGGCCCCGGCGACGACGGCTGGACCGGCAACTTCCCCGGCCAGGGCCCCCTGTGCGTCCCCGACGACCCGCACAAGGAACGCTGCGGCTACACCGTGATGAAGACCCTCAAGGAGCGCCTGCCGAAAGGCGACGGCCGCCCCCACTACGCCAACTACGGCAAAGGCGTCATGATCTGGCAGAACGACCGGCAGGCCGGCCGGTTCGTCAACGACTACACCGACCTCGTCTCCCTCGACGTCTACTGGTACACCAGCTACTACGCCTGCCTGGACGCCCAGAACTCGCTGAAGTTCCGCGCCGACCAGTGCGCCAGGGCCGCCAACTACGGGCTGCTCATCGACCGCCAGCGCAAGCTCGACGCCCTCGACGGCAAGCGTCAGCCCATCTACGCCTTCGTCGAGGTCGGCCGGCCCGCGCCCGAGGACCGGCAGGCGATCAAGCCCGGCCAGCTCAAGGGCGCCGTCATGAGCTCCCTCATCCACGGCGCCCGCGGCGTCGTCTACTTCAACCACAGCTTCGGCGGCCCGTGCCAGAGCCAGCACGTCCTGCGCGACGCCTGCGGCGCGGCCACCCGGCCCGCCGTCATCGAGGTCAACAGGCAGATCAAGGAGCTCGCCCCCGTCCTCAACACCCAGTCGCTCCACCACGACTTCGGCAAGGGCGTCGACACCATGCTCAAGCGGCACGGCGGGGCCTACTACCTGTTCGCCATGCCCGGCGCCGACGGCGGCCCCGGGCCGCACACGTTCACGCTGCCGCCCGGCGTTCCGGCGGGGCAGGTCGAGGCGCTCTTCGAGAACCGGCGGATCCCCGTCAACGGCGGCGCCTTCACCGACGCCTTCGCCGAGGAGAGCACCTACCACATCTACAAGATCACACCCTGACGGGCGGCGTACCAGGCGACCGTCCGCCGCAGGCCCTCCTCCAGCCCGACCCGCGCCTCCCAGCCGAGCAGCTCCCGTGCGGGCCCCGTCTCGGCCGACTGCGGCACGTCCAGCGGCCGGTCGGCCACCGCGCCGAACCGCGGTCCGCCGTCGGCCCCGACGATCCGGTAGAGCAGCTCCACCACGTCCCGCACCGAGGCCCGCACCCCCGTGCCCACGTCGAACGCATGCCCGACGGCCCGCCCGCCCGCCCCCGCCGCGGCGAACGCCTCCACCACGTCGTCCACGTACACCCAGTCGGCCACCTTCGCACCGCTGGTCAGCCGCGGCTCCTCGCCCCGCAGCAGCGACAGCGTCACGTACGGCACCAGCTTCGCCTCGTCCCGCTGCCCCGGCCCGTACACCATCGTCGGCCGCACGATCGTGTACGGAACCCCCCACAACCGGTGGAACAGGTCCGCGTACCCCGAGGCCGCGGCCTTGGCCATCGCGTACGGCGACGGCGGCGCCGCGTGCCCGTTGCCCGGCCGCGGCTCCTCGCTCGACCCCGCCAGCACCACCCGGCTCCCCGACCGGGCCGCCGCAGCCAGCACGTTCACCGTGCTGGTCAGGTTGCCCGTCAGCGTCGGCAGCACCACTCCCACGTCGCGGGCGCCGTCCACCTCGCCCGCCAGGTGGTGGACCACCTCCGGCCGCACGGCGGCGAACAGCTCCTCCACCGCGCCCGCGTCGCGCAGGTCGGCCTGATGCCACACCACACCCTGCATGCCTGGTATGTCCGGCTGGGGCGACCGGCTCACCCCGTGCGCCTCGCCGGACGCCCCGAGCCGCCGCAGCAGGTGCGAGCCGATGAAGCCGGTGGCGCCCGTCACCAGCGAGCCCGACATGACATCCCCCGATATGTTGTCCGGACATGACGAAGGGGGCGGCTCGCCGCCGCCCCCTGCACTGTCACCGCTAACCGATGCGCCAGGTGTCGCCGCCCATCAGCAGGTCGGCCAGGTCACCCTGACCCTGCTGCGCCACGGCCTCCTCGAGCTGCTCGGCCATGAGCACGTCGTACGCCGGCCGGTCCACCTGACGGAAGATGCCGATCGGCACGTGCTCGAACGCCGGCTCGTCCAGCCGCGACAGCGCGAACGCCACCGACGGGTCGGGCGAGTGCGCGTCGTGGACGAGGATCCGCTCGGCCGCGACGTCGGCCCGCGGCACCACCTGGATGCGGCCGTCGTCGCCGCGCACGACCGCCTTGGACGTCGACACGATCGGCTGCCCGTGCTCCAGCCGCAGCGTGATGTCGTCGCGGACCTCCGGGTCCTTGAGCGGTTCGAAGGCGTTGTCGTTGAAGATGTTGCAGTTCTGGTAGATCTCCACCAGCGACGTGCCGCGGTGGGCGGTCGCCTCGCGCAGCACCGACTGCAGGTGCTTGCGGTCGGAGTCGATGGTGCGGGCCACGAACGACGCCTCGGCGCCGAGGGCCAGCGAGATCGGGTTGAACGGCTTGTCCAGCGACCCCATCGGCGTCGACTTGGTGATCTTGCCGACCTCGGAGGTCGGCGAGTACTGCCCCTTCGTCAGGCCGTAGATCCTGTTGTTGAACAGCAGGATGTTGAGGTTGACGTTGCGGCGCAGCGCGTGGATCAGGTGGTTGCCGCCGATCGACAGCGCGTCGCCGTCACCCGTGATCACCCACACGCTGAGGTCCGGCCGGCTCGCGGCGAGGCCCGTCGCGATCGCCGGCGCGCGGCCGTGGATCGAGTGGAAGCCGTAGGTGTCGAGGTAGTACGGGAAGCGCGAGGAGCAGCCGATGCCCGAGACGAACACGATGTTCTCGCGCCGCAGCCCGAGCTCCGGCAGGAAGCTCTGCACCGCGGCCAGGATCGCGTAGTCACCGCAGCCGGGGCACCAGCGGACCTCCTGGTCGGACTTGAAGTCCTTGAGGGTCTGCTTGGCGTCGGTCTTGGGAACGAGCGACAGGCCCTTCCCGTTGAGCAGCTCAGTCACTGTCGATCACGTCCTGGATCACCCCGGCCAGCTCCTCGGCCTTGAACGGCAGGCCGCGCACCCGGTTGTAGCTGATGATGTCGACGAGGTAGCGGGCCCGCAGCAGCAGCGCGAGCTGGCCGAGGTTGATCTCGGGCAGCAGCACCTTGTCGTAGCCCTTGAGGACCTCGCCGGTGTTGGCCGGCAGCGGGTTGAGGTGGCGCAGGTGGGCCTGCGCGACCTTGCCGCCGGCCTTCCTGATCCGCCGCGCCGCCGCCGCGATCGGCCCGTACGTCGAGCCCCAGCCGAGCACGAGCACCCGGGCGTCGCCGTCGGGGTCGTCCACCTGGAGGTCGGGCACGTCGATCCCGGCGATCTTGGCCGCGCGCGTCCGGACCATCAGGTCGTGGTTGTTCGGGTCGTAGGAGATGTTGCCCGTGCCGTCGGCCTTCTCGATGCCGCCGATGCGGTGCTCCAGGCCCGGCGTGCCGGGGATCGCCCACGGACGCGCCAGCGTCTCGCTGTCGCGCTTGAACGGCAGGAACGCGCCGTCCTCGCCGTTGGGCTCGGTCGTGAACTCCTGCGAGATGTCGGGCAGCTCGGAGATCTCCGGCAGCCGCCACGGCTCGGAGCCGTTGGCGAGGTAGCCGTCGGACAGCAGCATGACCGGCGTGCGGTACTTCACCGCGATCCGGGCCGCCTCGATGGCCGCGTCGAAGCAGTCGCTCGGCGACATCGCCGCCACGACCGGCACCGGCGACTCGCCGTTGCGGCCGTACAGCGCCATCAGCAGGTCGGTCTGCTCGGTCTTGGTCGGCATGCCGGTGCTCGGACCGGCGCGCTGCACGTCCACGACGATCAGCGGCAGCTCGGTCGTGACCGCGAGTCCCACGGTCTCCGCCTTGAGCGCCACGCCCGGGCCCGAGGTCGTCGTCACGCCCAGCGCGCCGCCGAACGCCGCGCCCAGCGCCGCGCCGACGCCCGCGATCTCGTCCTCGGCCTGGAAGGTGCGCACGCCGAACCGCTTGTGCTTCGACAGCTCGTGCAGGATGTCGCTGGCCGGCGTGATCGGGTACGAGCCGAGGAACAGCGGCAGCTTCGCCTGCACCGAGGCGGCGATCAGGCCGTAGGCCAGCGCCTGGTTGCCGGAGATGTTGCGGTAGACGCCCGGGGCCAGCCGGGCCGGCTTGACCTCGTACGACACCGAGAATGACTCGGTCGTCTCGCCGTAGTTCCAGCCCGCCTGGAAGGCCGCGATGTTGGCCTTGGCGATCTCGGGCTTCTTGGCGAACTTCTGCTGCAGGAACGTGATCGTGTGCTCGATCGGCCGGTGGTAGAGCCACGACAGCAGGCCGAGGGCGAACATGTTCTTCGAGCGCTCGGCGTCCTTCTTCGACAGGTCGAAGCCCTCCAGGGCCGTGACCGTCAGCGACGTCAGCGGGAGCGCGTGGACCCGCCACTCCGCGAGGCTGTCGTCCTCCAGCGGGTTGGTCTCGTAGCCGACCTTCTGCAGGTTGCGCTTGGTGAACTCGTCGGTGTTGACGATGATGTCCGCGCCGCGGGGCAGGTCGCCCAGGTTGGCCTTCAGCGCCGCCGGGTTCATCGCGACGAGCACGTTCGGCGCGTCGCCGGGCGTGAGGATGTCGTGATCGGCGAAGTGCAGCTGGAAGCTGGACACACCGGGCAGGGTGCCGGCGGGCGCGCGGATCTCGGCCGGGAAGTTGGGCAGCGTGGACAGGTCGTTGCCGAACTCCGCCGTGCCGGCGGTGAAGCGGTCACCGGTGAGCTGCATGCCGTCGCCGGAGTCGCCGGCGAAGCGGATGATCACGCGGTCGAGTTGCTGGACCTGCTTCGTCACAGCTCAGTCCTCCTCGACGCGCCAATGCGCGGTCGCTTGGGGCGCGTTCTCAGTTCCATGCTAGATCCTCGCGAGGTTCAACACGTTTCCTCAGCGCATAACGAGGGTAAACGCGGTGTCAGTCAGGGGGAGGCCGT
>NZ_JBFAIA010000173.1:0-17861 GCF_040654455.1 Nonomuraea sp. NPDC050691 | reverse complement strand
GCCGGCGATGTCGAAGCCGACCACGCCGACGTCGCGGTAGCGCACGGCCAGCTCGGCGATCTCCATCGAGCGGGCGGCGTGCCGCATCGCGGTCAGCAGCGTGCCGACGCGGATGCCGCGCCCCTCCGAACCCTGGCGGAAGCCCTCCAGCACCGCCTCCACCACCTGGTCGAGGCTTAGCCCGGCGGTGGTGTGCTGCTCGGGCGCGAAGCGGACCTCGGCGTAGACGACGCCGTCGGCGGCGAGGTCCTCGGCGCACTCGGCGGCCACCCGGACCAGCGCGTCGCGGGTCTGCATGACGCCCACCGTGTGGTCGAACGTCGTGAGGTAGCGCTCCAGCGAGCCGGAGTCGGACGCCTCCTCGAACCACCGCCGCAGCTCGCCGGGGTCGGTCGTGGGCAGGCCGCCGTAACCGGCCTCGCGGGCCAGCTCCACGATCGTCTCGGCGCGCAGGCCGCCGTCGAGGTGGTCGTGGAGCAGCACCTTGGGCGCCCGGCGGATCTCGTCAAGCGTGAGGCTCATCAGGCCATGATATGTGGCCTCCCGCCTGCCTCAGGGAGCGCGTACGCCACGCCCGCGCCCCTCCCCCTTTGGGGCCGGGCACGCTGGTCCCCCTTGGGCCGGGCACGCGGGCCGGGCACGCGGGTCACTCGCGGCCGGCGGCCTCGGGGCTGAAGGCGGGCAGGCAGACCGCGACGTACTCGGCGCCCTCGGGGCCGGCGCTGTAGCGGATCTTCTCCCCCGGCTCCGACACGACGCTCTGGCCCGCCGACACCTCGGTGACGCCCCCGGCGTGCTCGATGACGACCGTGCCGCGCAGGACGACGGTGTACTCGGTGAACGACGGCGTCTGCGCGGGCTCCTCCCAGCCGGGCGGCGCGACCATGTGCGCGATGGAGATCGCCTCGTCGCCGCTGTTGACCCGGCCTATGTGCTCGTCGATGAGCTTGCCGCCGGGCACCGGGATCCGCGTGGGTCCTTCGATCCTTCTCACCACCGTGTCAGTGTGCCACGTCGATGACCAGGCGGTCGGGACGGGTGTACTCGCGCACCCGGAACGGCGCCTTGGAGGCGGCGACGATCCCGGCGCTCACGCGGCCCTCGAAGTCGCCCGCCTTGAGGATCCGCGTGACATTGCCCAGCGGCCCGCCGAGCGGGGCGCCCGTCCAGGTCGGGGCGCCGTCGTCGGTGTGCGCCTGGGCGGGGGTGAGAAGGACGTACAGGCAGGGGCGCCCGTGCAGGTCGAACGGCTTGCCGGAGCCGTCCTGCTCCAGCTCGTCCACCCAGCGGACGGTGTAGCCGGGCATGCCGCCCTTGAGGTCGACGACGACGCGGTCGAACCCGTCGTGGCGGGCGGCGCGGACCCCGGTCACGAGAACGGGCTCGCCGCGGTCGCGCTCGACCCGGACGGGCGCGGTGCCGGTCGGGAGGGGCGTGGGGGCGAGCTCGTCGGGGCCGGCGGTCCCGGTGGGGGCGGGCGTGCCCGGCGCGGCGGGGGTCGCGGCCGGGCCGGTGGCGGTGTCCTCGCCGGGCCGTACGGGGGCGGTCGGGTCGGGGGAGATCGTGGCGGTCGCCGCGCCGCCCGAACCGGTGCCGCAGGCGGCCAGGGGGGTCACGGCGGCCAGGACGGCGAGCCCGGCGAGGAGGCGCAGCCGTGCCGCCGGGCGCGCCGGGGCCGGGGATGACGTGCTCATACCGGGGAAATGCCCGGCCGGGGCCGCCGCGAAGCCCGGACGGCACGGTCCGTGATACCTGAAGGGCGCCGTTGTCACGGTGCCTGCACGGCGCGGGTCGTCGTGCGGCCTGCACGGCGCGGCTCGTCGTACGGCCCGGACGACGCGGGTCGTCGTGCGGCCTGGACGACGCGGGTCGTCGTGCGGCCTGGACGACGCGGGTCGTCGCGGTGCCCGCACATGGCGAAGGGCCCCGCCGCCGTGGCGGGGCCCTTCGCTCTCAGGAACCGGGCTTGCGGTCGGAGACCTCCGGCACGAGGCTCAGACGGTCTCGTACGCCTTGACCTCGGGCTCCTCCGCCAGGGCGGGCTTGGCGGGACGCAGCCCGAAGGCGGAGATCCCGAGCCCCACCACGGCGAGGATCAGCGACACCACGATCGCGGAGCGCAGCGCGCCGATGGACAGGCCGCCGCCCGGGCCGGAGGTGAGGACCGCGGTGACCACGGCCAGCACGATCGCGCCGCCCACCTGGCCGGAGGTGTTGAGCAGGCCGGAGGCCAGGCCCTGCTCGTCGTCGTCCACGCCGTTGGTGGCCTGGATGTTCAGCGAGGGGAACGACAGCGCGAACGCCACGCCGAGCAGGAGCATGCCCGGGATGACCAGGCCGCCCAGGCTGGGCCGCTCGTCGATGCCGAGGAACATCGCGTAACCGCCGGCCAGCGCGGCGGCGCCGACGACGATGAGCTTGCCGGTGCCGAACCGGTCGGCGAAGTCGCCCATCTTCGTGGACGTCACGGCGACGAGCAGGCCGGCGGGCAGGAAGGCGAGGGCCGTGCCGAGGGCCGACCAGCCGAGCAGGTTCTGGAAGTACTGCATGGCGACGAACTGGAAGGCCACGTACGAGCCCATGAGGATGAGCAGGCCGAGGTTGGCGCGGACGAGCGAGCCGGAGCGCAGGATGCCGAGACGCACCAGCGGGTGGCGCATCCGCAGCTCGGCGAAGACGAACAGGCCGAGCAGCGCGGCGCTGGCCGCGAGCGAGCCGATGGTGCGGACCGAGCCCCAGCCGGCCTCGGGCGCCTGCACGACGGTGAAGACCAGCAGCAGCATCGAGGCGGTGATCAGCACGGCGCCCAGCAGGTCGTGGCCGCCCTCGGCGCGGTCCTCGGCGACGCGGGGCAGCACCTTCAGCGCGGCGACGAGCGCGATGATGGCGATCGGCACGGGCATCAGCAGGGTCCAGCGCCAGCCGATCTCGGTGAGCAGACCGGAGATCACCAGGCCGAGCGAGTAGCCGCTGGCGCCACAGGCGGTGAAGATGCTCAGCGCCCTGTTGCGCTCCGGCCCCTCGGGGAACGTGGTCGTGATGATCGACAAGGCGGCCGGGGCGGTGAAGGCGGCGGACACGCCCTTGACGAAGCGGGCCACGATCAGCAGCGTCCCGTCGTCCACGATTCCGCCGAGCAGCGAGGCGAGAGCGAAGACGCCCAGAGCGGCCAGGAACACCCTGCGCCGCCCGAGCAGGTCGGCGGTCCTGCCGCCGAGCAGCAGCAAGCCGCCGTAACCGAGCACGTAGCCACTGACGACCCACTGGAGGGATGACGTGGACAACCCCAGATCGTGCTGGATGGAAGGCAACGCCACACCGACCATCGAGACGTCAAGGGCGTCCAGGAAGATCACAGCACAGAGCACGGCGAGCGCGCCCCAACGAGATGAGGAAGACGACATGGGTCTGTACATTACATGCATCCGCATCTAATGCAAACGCATTTAATGCCGTTGCATAGGATTTCGCGGAGTGGTAACCTCCGCGTCATGGACGAGGAGTTCGTCGTGATGTGGCATGACGTCCTGGCCAAGCACGCCAGGACCATGTGCATGCTGGAGCGCGAGCTGGGCGACAAGCACGGTCTCGGCGCCAGCGAGTTCGAGGTGCTCGACCGGCTCGCCCGCCACGAGCGGAAGCTGCGGCTCCAGGAGCTGTGCGACGAAGTCCACCTGAGCCAGAGCGCGCTGTCGCGCGTGGTCGCCCGGCTGGAGAAGGCCGGCCTCGTCCTGCGCGGCGCCTGCGAGGCCGACCGGCGCGGCGTGTTCGTGTGCCTCACCGACGACGGCCGCGCCCGCCACACGGCGGCCCTGCCGACCCAGCGCGCCGTCCTCGCCGAGGTCTTCTCCGACGCGTCCGTCCCCGTCGCCTGACCCGCCTGACGGCTGGCCGCCCGGGCCGCCGCCTGACCCGCCGCGTCCGTCGCCGGACGCGCCAGGCGTCCCTGTCGCCTGGAGCGCCGAGGCCCCGCGACGACACGACAGAGCCCGTGCGAGACGTCTCGCACGGGCCCGTGAACGTCGCGGGGCGCTACGCTGTGACGCGGTCGATGACCAGCGGCAGGTGCTCCCCCGCCCCCGGCCCGACCTCGTAGCCGCCCTCCAGGGCCGCGAGGGCCCGCTCGAAGCGGGCGCTCTCGTCCGCGTGCAGAGTCATGAGCGGCTGCCCCTCGCGGACCGGGTCGCCCGGCTTGGCGTGGAGGGTGACGCCGGCGCCGAACGACACCGGGTCCTCCTTGCGGGCCCTGCCCGCCCCGAGCCGCCAGGCGGCCAGACCGACCGCGTAGGCGTCCAGGCTCGTCAGCACGCCCGACGCGGGGGCCGCGACGGTCATCGTCTCGGCCGCCCGGGGCAGCGGCGCGTCCGGGTCGCCGCCCTGAGCGACGATCATGCGGCGCCAGTGGTCCATCGCGGACCCGTCCTTGAGCGCCTGCTCCGGGTCCTTGCCGGCGATCCCGGCGGCCTCCAGCATCTCCCGCGCCAGCCGTACGGTGAGCTCGACCACGTCGGACGGCCCGCCGCCGGCCAGCACCTCGACCGACTCCTCGACCTCCAGGGCGTTGCCCACGGCGAGCCCCAGCGGCCGGTCCATGGCCGTGAGCAGCGCCACCGTGCGCACGCCCGCGTCGGTGCCGAGCGCCACCATCGTCTCGGCCAGCTCGCGGGCCCGCTCCACGGTCTTCATGAACGCCCCGGAGCCGACCTTGACGTCGAGCACCAGCGAACCCGTGCCCTCGGCGATCTTCTTGGACATGATGGACGAGGCGATGAGCGGGATCGACTCGACCGTGCCGGTGACGTCGCGCAGCGCGTACAGCTTCTTGTCGGCGGGCGCCAGGCCGGAGCCCGCCGCGCACACCACCGCTCCGGCGGAGCGCAGGACGTCCAGCATCTCGTCGTTGGACAGCGAGGCCCGCCAGCCGGGGATCGACTCCAGCTTGTCGAGCGTGCCGCCGGTGTGACCCAGGCCGCGGCCGGAGAGCTGCGGCACGTACGCGCCGCACGCGGCCACGAGCGGCGCCAGCGGCAGCGTGATCTTGTCGCCGACGCCGCCGGTCGAGTGCTTGTCGGCGGTCGGCCGGTCGAGCGCGGACCAGTCCATGCGCTCGCCGGAGCGGATCATGGCCTGGGTCCAGGCCGCGATCTCCCCGCGGTTCATGCCGTTGAGCAGGATCGCCATGGCCAGGGCCGACATCTGCTCGTCGGCGACCTCGCCGCGGGTGTAGGCGTCGATCACCCAGTCGATCCGGTCGGTCGTCAGCTCGTGGCCGTCGCGCTTGGCGACGATGACCTCGATGGCGTCCATCAGGCGCTCCGCGACAGGTCGTCGGGGCCGAACGCGTAGGGCAGGATCTCGGCCATCGGCTTCGCCCCGTCCACGGTCTCCACCAGCAGGGCCTCGCCGCCGAACTCGAACAGCAACTGCCGGCAGCGCCCGCACGGCATCAGCAGCTCGCCGTGCCCGTCCACACAGGTGAAGGCCACCAGCCGGCCGCCGCCCGAGGCGTGCAGCGCCGACACCAGGCCGCACTCGGCGCACAGGCCGAGCCCGTAGGAGGCGTTCTCCACGTTGCAGCCCGTCACGACGCGGCCGTCGTCGACCAGCGCGGCGGCCCCGACGGGGAACTTGGAGTACGGCGCGTACGCCCCGTGCATGGCCTCCGTGGCGGCGGCCCGCAGCCCGTCCCAGTCGATGTTCGTGTCGGTGCCCATCAGTGTTGCTCCCCCCGGCGATAGCGCACGCCGTCGGCCTTGGGCATCCGCAGCCGCTGCGAGGCGACCAGGAGCACGAGCAGCGTGAGCACGTATGGTGTGACGTGGACGAGTTCGTCCGACAGCTTGTCGACCGTCAACCAGAGCCACAGGAGCGCGATCGCGCCCAGTGCGGCGCCGGCCAGCAGCGTGTAGTCCTTGGGTGTTCGGGTGACGGCCACGTCGCCCTGAACCGGCGCGAGCATGGCCCGGATCCGCACGCCGACGTAGATCAGCAGCAGGATGGCACCGAACAGCAGGATCGACGTGACCGCCCCACCGCCCCCACTGCTGCGCAGCTGGAGGCCGTCGGCGTAGCCGAACAGCGCGGCGCCGGCCGCGAGCCCGCCGGGCCGCCAGTTGCCGAAGATCATGGCGGCCAGGCCGATGAAGCCGCGGCCCTGGGTCTGGCCCTCGACGTACTTGGTGGTGATGAAGACCAGGAACACGCCGCCGAGTCCGGCGTAGGCGCCGGAGATGACGACCGCGGCGTACTTGAGGCGGTAGACGTTGACGCCCAGCGACTCGGCGGCCCACGGGTTCTCGCCGGCCGAGCGCAGCCGCAGGCCGAACGCCGTGCGCCAGAGCACGAAGAACGTCAGCGGCAGCAGCAGCACGGCCAGGATGACCAGCACGTTCACATTGTGCGTCAGCCCGCGCAGGATCCCCGCCACGTCCGACACGAGGAACCAGTGGGTGCGCTCCAGGCCGCCCAGCCAGTCGGGGCCGGAGGAGAGCAGCGGCAGGCTGGGAGTGGGCGCCTCCCACTTCAGTGGCGGCGAGGTGGTGATGCCGGCGCCCGCCGCGGCGGCCGGGGTGCCCTCCTTGTAGAGGACCTCCGACAGGAAGCGGGTGATGCCGGGGCCGAGCAGGTTGATGGCGACGCCGCTGATGATGTGGTCGACGCCGAAGGTCACGGTCGCGACCGCGTGGATGAGCCCGCCCAGCGCGCCCGCGAGCAGGCCCGCGACGACCGCGGCCCACGGCCCCCACTGGTAACCCGCCCAGCCGGCGAACCAGGTGCCGAGCACCATCATGCCTTCGAGGCCGATGTTGACCACGCCGGCCCGCTCGGCCCACAGGCCGCCGAGACCGGCCAGGCCGATCGGCACCGCCAGCATCAGCGCGGCGGCGAACGTCCCGGAGGAGGTGAGGTCGTTCTGCCCGGAGATCATCCGGACGAGCGACATGAGCAGGACGAGGACGGCGACGCCGATGAGCGCCAGGTGGTACTTGCGGATCCGGGTCGCGCCCGCGACGGTCGTCATGCTGCCACCTCAACCGGAGTGTTCCTGCCGAGCTGTCGCGCGGCCCGCCGTTCCTCGCGCCGCAGCGCCATCCTGCTGGTGATCTCGTTGGCGACGACCACCAGGAGCACGATCGTGCCCTGCATGATCGCGATGACCGAGGGCGGGACGTCAGCGAACTGCAGCGGCCCCTGCGCCCGGTCGAGGAAGCCGAACAGCAGCGCGGCGACCGCGATGCCCGCCGGCCGGTTGCGGCCGAGCAGGGCGACGGCGATGCCGAGGAAGCCGAGGCCGGGGGTGAAGTTCGAACCGAAGTTGTGCTTGTCGCCGAGGATCTCCGGCAGCCCGATCAGGCCCGCGATCGCGCCGGACAGCACCATCGCGGCGATGACCATCTTCTTCGGGTTGACGCCCGAGGCCAGCGCGGCCGTCGGGTTGAGGCCGCTCGCCTTGACCTCGAAGCCGAACCTGGTCCGCTCCAGCAGCACCCAGACGGCCACGCCGAGCAGGATCGCCACGGCGAGGAAGCCCCACAGGCCGCCGCCGCGCGGCGCGGGCAGCCCGAAGATCTCGAACAGGCCGTTGAGGTTGGGGAACCAGGCCGACTCGGGCAGCGTGGGCGTGCTCGTGGTGAGCTGCCCCTTGGCGCGCTCGCCGGTGAACGGGCCGCGCACGAGGAACGCCGCCAGCTGGATGGCGATGTAGTTGAGCATGATGGTCGAGATGACCTCGTTCACGCCCCGGGTGACCTTCATCACGGCCGGGATCAGCGCGTACAGGCCGCCGACGGCCGCCGCGACCACGATGATCACGAGGATCTGGATCGGGGCGGGCAGCGAGAACTGGGCACCGACGAACGCGGCGCAGAGGGCCGCGATCCGGTACTGCCCCTCGACGCCGATGTTGAAGAGGTTCATCCGGAAGCCGACCGCCACGGCCAGGCCGGCGATGAACAGCGGGACCGAGCGGTTGATCATGGTGGTGACGCCGTTCACCACCGCGCGTTCGGTGTCGCCGAAGTTGAACAGTGCCGCGAACGCCGCCTCCGGGCTGGCGCCCGCCGCGCTGATGGCGACGCTGGAGATGGCCACCGCCAGCACGATCGCGATGGCGGCGCCTGCGACGGTGAGCAGCGCCCGGTAGAGCCCCGCGGGCATCACGCCTCCTCCGCGCCGGTGTGGGGGCCGGCGTCAGTCCGCGTGTCGGTACGCGTGTCGGTCTGGGTCACGGCCGCGTCGTTCGGCGTCACGTCCGGGCGGACGTCGGCGGCCGCGGCGGTCTCCGCCGTGGAGCCGCTGATCGCGCCGGTCATGTAGCCGCCCAGCCGTTCGGGGGTCACGTCGGACGGGTCGAGCCGGGCGACGAGCCGTCCCCGGTAGATCACGCGCAGCGTGTCGGACAGGCCGATCAGCTCGTCCAGGTCGGCCGAGATGAGCAGCACGGCCAGCCCGGCGGCGCGGGCGGCGCGCAGGTGGTCCCAGATGGCGGCCTGGGCGCCCACGTCCACGCCCCGCGTGGGGTGGGCGGCGATGAGGAACACCGGCTCGCCGCTCATCTCGCGGCCCACGATCAGCTTCTGCTGGTTGCCGCCCGACAGGGCCAGGGCCAGGGTGTCCACGCCGGGGGTGCGGACGTCGTAGTCGTCGATGATGCGCTGGGTGTCGGCCTTGGCGGCGCGCCGGTTGATCCAGACGCCGCGGCGGGAGGGCTCGCGCGTCTGGTGGCCCAGCACGCGGTTCTCCCACAGCGACGCCTCCAGCAGGAGTCCCTGCCGGTGGCGGTCCTCCGGGATGTAGCCGATGCCGGCCTCGCGCCGCTTCAGCGTGCTCCAGGAGCTGATGTCGGCGCCGGCGAGCTCCACCGAGCCGTGCACGGGCCGCATGCCCATGATCGCCTCGATCAGCTCGGTCTGGCCGTTGCCCTCGACGCCGGCGATGCCGAGGATCTCGCCCCGGTGGATGTCGAACGACACGTCGTCGAGCAGGAGCCGCCGGCCCTCGGCGCGCAGGCCCGCCGTGAACTCCGCGACCGGCGTGCCCTTCGGCATCGGCCGGAACCCGTCGGCCTCCATGGTCAGCCCCGACACGCTCAGGGCCACGGTTTCGGTCACCGTGGACTCGCGGGTCTCGGGGGTGGGCAGCTCGCTGCCGACCATCAGCTCGGCGAGCTGGCGGGCGGTGACCTCGCGCGGGTCGGCGCTGGCGACCGTGGTGCCGCGCCGGATCACGGTGATCGCGTCGGCGATGCTGAGCACCTCGTCCAGCTTGTGCGAGATGAAGATGACGGTCAGGCCGCCCGCCTTGAGCTCGCGCAGGTTCTCGAAGAGCTCGTCCACCTCCTGCGGCACGAGGACCGCGGTGGGCTCGTCGAGGATGAGGATGCGGGCGCCCCGGTAGAGGACCTTGAGGATCTCCACGCGCTGCCGGTCGCCGACGCCGAGGTCCTCGACCAGCCGGTCGGGGTCCACATGCAGGCCGTGGGTGGAGGACAGCTCCTGGATGCGGGCGCGCGCCCGGGCGGCGTCGAGGGCGCCCGCCTTCTTCGGCTCGGCGCCGAGGACGACGTTCTCCAGCACGGTGAAGTTGTCGGCCAGCATGAAGTGCTGGTGCACCATGCCGATGCCGGCCGCGATCGCGTCGCTGGGCGTGCGGAACGACACCTCCGTGCCGTTGATCTTGATGGTGCCCTCGTCCGGCTTCTGCATGCCGTAGAGGATCTTCATCAGGGTCGACTTGCCCGCGCCGTTCTCCCCGACGATCGCATGCACCGTGCCGGGTTCGACGGTGATGCGGATGTCGTGGTTGGCGACGACGCCGGGAAAGCGTTTGGTGATGCCCTCCAGCTCGACGGCGGGTCGCGCCGCGGCGGGGGCGTCGGCGTTCATTGGTCGCTCACCGTTCCTCATTCGCTCCGCTCCGGATCGCTGGTTCACTCCCGCGCCTCCGGGCCGGGTGGAGCGGGCGCAATAGACCGAAGGCCCGGCGTACGGACTCCGGGCCCTCGGTCGTTGTCCCTGTCACACGCTACGGCTTGGCCGAAACGGTGATCTTGCCGTCGACGATGTCCTGCTTGGCGGCGTCGAGCTTGTCCTTGATGTCGTCGATCTCGCCACCGGTGGTGGCCAGGCCCACGCCGTCGACCTTGAGGTCGTAGACGGTGTTGCTGCCGCCCTTGGCGCCGCCCTGGAACGCCTTGATGAACTCGAACACGCCGACGTCCACGCGCTTGAGCATCGAGGTCATGATGACCGACTGCAGGTCGGTCTCCTTGATGGTCTGGCGCTGGTCGGCGTCGACGCCGATGGCCTTCTTCTTGGCCGCGGCGGCCGCCTGGAACACGCCGAGGCCGGAGTCGCCGGCGGCGTGGTAGACGATCTCGGCGCCGTCCTGGTACATCTTCTCGGCCGCCACCTTGCCCTTGTCGGGGGCCTTGAAGCCGCTGAAGTCGCCGTCGGGCGTGAGGTACTTGACGTCGATCTTGGCGTCCTTCTTGACCGACTTCACGCCGGCCACGAAGCCCGCCTCGAACTTCTTGATCAGGTCGTTCTCGACGCCGCCGACGAAGCCGACGTGGCCGCTCTTGGCCTTCAGCGCCGCGGCCACGCCCGCCAGGTAGGAGCCCTGCTCCTCGGCGAACTGCAGACCGGTCACGTTCGGGGCGTTGGAGGCGGAGTCGACGACCGCGAACTGGATGTCGGGGTACTCCTCGGCGGTCTTCTTGATGTCCTCGCCGTAGGCGAAGCCGACCCCGATGATCGGGTTGTAGCCGGCGTCCGCGAGCTGGCGCAGCAGCTCACCGCGGTTGGAGCCGTCGGAGGCCGGGCTCAGGTCCTTGATGTCCGCGCCGAGTTCGGTCTTGGCCTTCTCCAGGCCCGCGTACGCGGCGTCGTTGAAGGACTTGTCGCCGCGCCCGCCGACGTCGAACGCGAGGCCCACCTTGAGGGCGCCCGCCTTGGGGGCGTCGCTGCTGGCGCCCGCGCTGGGCTGGGAACTCGCCGAGGTGTCCCCGCCGCTGTTGCCGCCACAAGCCGCGGCTGCCATGAGCATGGCGCCGGCCACCGTGCCGACCGCCATCCTGCCGAATCGCTTGCCGAGCAAGTCGACTCCCTTCCAATAACCCGCCGTCAGACTTCATCGCAGGCGCGAAGAAAAGTACGGCAACTCAAACGGAAGATAGTTGCTTGGTCTGGGCGCTCCAAACCGGCACCCGGGGTCGCAACCGCTCCGTTATCGACATCTCTCGCGTCCGTGACCTGATCTGCGGATACAGAGCCGCCCAAGCACCCCGACATCCTTTGCCGGATTTTGACCAGGGAGGGGCCCTTGCCCTCGCTCCGATCATGGCAGAGATTCGATCAGAGGTGGAATGGTCGTCTGGAGATCTCATGCGTCGTCGCAAGGTCCTCGCCGTGCCCCTGGCCAGCATGATCGCGCTCACGCTCGCCTGGGGGCCGCCGCCCGCCGCGGCCGGCGGCCCGTCGATCGTGGTCCGGGACGGCGTCACGCAGCCGGTCTTCTCCCGGGCCGAGGCGATCAAGCAGACCGTGTACGTCGAGGTGGCGGGCACCGACAGCGACGGCGACGGCGCATCCGACCGCGTCGCCGTGGACATCCTGCGCCCCAAGGAGACCGACCAGGGACTCAAGGTCCCGGTGATCATGGAGTCGAGCCCGTACTACGCGGGCGGCAACGACGTGGCCAACCACGTCGTGGACGTCGACGCGGACGGCAATCCCCTGCCCACCCTGCGCGCCCGCTCCGACAAGCTGACCGCCGAGCCGTTCGCCGGCTACTACGACAACTACTTCCTGCCCCGCGGCTACGCGATCGCGCTGGTGGAGAACCTCGGCAGCGGACGCGCGACCGGCTGCCCGACCACCGGCGACCGCAACGAGACCGCCGGGCCCAAGGCCGCGATCGACTGGCTGAACGGCCGGGCCAGGGGCTTCACCGCCGAGGGCGAGCCCGTCACCGCCTCGTGGGCCACCGGCAAGGTCGGCATGATCGGCGTGTCGTACAACGGCACGCTGGCCAACGCGGTCGCCTCCACCGGCGTCGAGGGGCTGGAGACGATCGTGCCGATCGCCGCGATCTCCTCCTGGTACGACTACTACCGGGCGGGCGGCGGCGTGGTCGCGCCGGGCGGTTTCCAGGGCGAGGACGCGGACGTGCTCGCGAAGTACGTGCTCACCCGGGCCGACGGGCAGCGGGTGTGCGGCCCGGTCGTCGACCGCCTCACGGCCGAGCAGGACCGGATCACCGGCGACTACAGCCGCTTCTGGGACGCCCGCAACTACCTGCGCGACGTGGACAAGGTGCGGGCCAGCGTCTTCCTGGTCCACGGGCTCAACGACTGGAACGTCAAGACGGGGCAGTTCGCCCAGTGGTGGCGGGCCCTGGCCAGGCGGGACGTGCCGCGCAAGATCTGGCTGCACCAGGGCACGCACATGAACCCCTTCAGCCTGCGCACCGCCGAGTGGCTGCGGCAGCTCCACGGCTGGTTCGACCACTGGCTGTACGGCCTGGCCGGCGGGACGGCGCGCGAGCCGCAGGCCGACGTCGAGACCGCGCCGGGCACCTGGCAGCGCTACCGGTCATGGCCCGTGCCCGGCGCCGTGCCGGTGCGGCTGCACCTCGGCACGGGCGGCCGGCTGGGGCTGGCGCCCCCGGCGGGGATGGGCAGGGCGGGGCTGGCCAGGGAGGCGTTCACGGACCAGAAGTCCCGTACGGCCGAGCAGCTCGCCGAGTCGGCGCCCGCGCCGGACCCGAACCGCCTCGCCTACCTCACCTCGCCGCTCCCGGCCGATGTGCGGGTCTCCGGCACGCCGTCCGTGTCGGTCACGGCCTCGCTGTCGGGCGGCCCGTCGCCGTACCTGACGGCGCTGCTGGTGGACTACGGCACGGACGTGCGGCCCACCGGCACACTGGTGCCGACCGGGGAGACGCTCTGCTACGGCCAGGGGGTGCCCGGCGACACGGGGTGCACGCCGCTGCGGACGCTCGGCACCGCGACCACCCCGTACATGATCGTCTCCCGGGGCTGGCTGGACACCCGCAACCGGCACCGCTTCGACGTGACCGAGCCGCCGAAGCCGGGCCGGGAGTACACCTTCCGGTGGGATCTGCAGGCGACCGACCACGTCTTCAAGAAGGGGCACCGGCTGGGGCTGGTGATCCTGTCGACGGACCGCGACTTCACGCTCCGCTACCCGGAGGGCACCAGGATCACACTGGCCCCGTCGCGCTCGGCCTTCACGCTGCCGGCCTCGGTCCTGCCCCTCCTGTGACCTGCCGTCCGGCACCCCGGCGAGTGGCGCCGGGGTCAGGCCAGGGAGGTGATGGGATCGGTGGCGGTGACCGGGCTGGACTCCCACAGGGCCGTCAGCGCGGTGGCGGCCATGAGCCGCACGCCCATGCCGATCGCCGACTCGTCGACGTCGAAGGTGCCCTGGTGGATGTCGTAGGTCTCGCCGCCCGGGGAGCGGGTGCCGAGGCGGGCGAACGCGCCGGGGACCGACTCGAGGTACCAGGCGAAGTCCTCACCGCCGAGCGACTGCTGGGTGGGGGCGACGGAGCCGGGGCCGAGGGCCCGCTGGGCGGCCTCGGCGAGCATCTCGACGCTCATCTCGTCGTTGACCACCGGCGGGACGCCGCGGACGTACTCCATCTGCGCCTCGATGCCGTACGCGCCGGCGACGGAGTCGAGCAGGGCCTTGATGAGGTCGGGGGCCGCGTGCCAGGCGTTCTCGTCCAGGCAGCGCACGGTGCCCTCGGCGACGCCGTCGTCGGGGATGGCGTTGGCGGCCGACCCGGCCTCGACCTTGCCCCAGACGAGGCTGAGGGAGCTGCGCGGGTCGACGCGGCGCGACAGGGCGGCGGGCAGCTCGGTGAGCACCTTGGCCAGCGCGAAGACGAGGTCGGCGGTCAGGTGGGGGCGGGCGGTGTGGCCGCCGGGGCCGGAGACCCGCACGACGAGCTTGTCGCAGGCGGAGGTGATGGGGCCCGGCTTGAGGCCGACGTGGCCGACGTCGAGGCGGGGGTCGCAGTGCAGGCCGAAGATGCGGTCGACGCCGGTGATGCCGCCGTGGGCCATGACCTCCAGCGCGCCGCCGGGAAGCTCCTCGGCGGGCTGGAAGATCAGCCGCACGCGGCCGGGCAGCAGCCCCGCGGCGGCCTGCTGGGCGAGGAAGAGCGAGGTGCCGAGCAGGATCGTGGTGTGGACGTCGTGGCCGCACGCGTGGCAGGAGCCCGGCACGGTCGAGCGGTAGGACACTTCCTTCTCGTCCTGCAGGCCGAGGGCGTCGATGTCGGCGCGGAGCGCGACGGTGGGGCCGTCGCCGCTGCCGACGTCGCAGATCAGGCCGGTGCCGCGCGGGAGCACGGAGGGGAGCAGGCCGGCGGCGCCGAGCCGGTCGGCGATGCGCTGCGTCGTGCGGTACTCGGCGAAGGCCAGCTCGGGGTACCGGTGGAGGTCGCGCCGGAACTCCACCAGGTCCTGCTCGTGCTCGCCCAGGAACGCGTCGAGTTCTCCCCGCAGCTCACGTCCCCGCATCAGTCACCGTCCCGTTCCATGCCGTGGGACGTCTACTGCCCCATGCCCACGGCCCATATCGTCAAATGTCGTTACTCTGAACGTTGTTACTGTCCCGTCTTGGTCTCACAGAGGCCGCTGCCCGGTCAGGGCAGCGACCCGGCGGATCGAAAGCCGGACCCCCGAGGCTGGTGCCAGGGTCGTCGGCAACGGGCGCGGCCGGAGGACTCCGTGTGGAGGGCAACCGCGACAGCCCCGGAGCACGGTGGGTGACCGTGAGCCCGATGGCGATGGTTCGACTTTATCGCTCCCGCGCCCCGCCCCGCGGACAACTACCCCAAAAATTAGCCGACGGCATGCCCGTAACCCGGTGGCGTCACGGTTCGGGAGGGGCAAGTGACCCTGAAATAGTCACAACGGATCATTAGATGGTGACCCGTTGACACCACTTCCAAACTTGCTGCCCGATTTCGAATCCTGTCACCTTCTGTCATGGTCATGCCACTGCGACGACGGCTGCTTTAGCGAAAAATGCGTGCTTCACTCGCAATATGATCACTAAAATCCCGTTCGGGGAGAAGTATGCACGGTTGAGCATCTTCGAGCCGAGCGAGGGGACCCTGGTGGTCGTGCCCTCGCTCTCCCTTCCGCAGGACGAGCTGCGTCGCATCACAGCCGCGAGGTGCTACGAGGAGCGCCTGCTCTTCCTCCTCCTCAGCCTCCGCGAGCCCGGGGTCAAGGTGGTCTACCTCTCCTCCATGCCCATCGACCAGGAGATCGTCGACTACTACTTCGGCTTCCTGCCGGACCCCGAGGACGCCGCCAAGCGGCTCACGCTCATCAGCCTCGACGACCCCCGCACCCAGCCGCTCACCCGGAGCCTGCTCTCCCGGCCCGAGATGATCGAACAGGTCCGCGCGGCCATCGACGGCGAGGACGCCTGGATGGTCCCGTTCGTGCCGAGCGAGCTGGAGGAGGAGCTCGCCTCGTCACTCGGCGTACCCCTCTACGGACCGGCCACCTCGCTCGCCTACTACGGCTCCAAGAGCGGCGCGCGCGAGGTCGGCCAGGAGGCCGGCGTGCCCATGGCGCGCGGCTTCGGCGACCTGCGCACCCAGGCGGAGATCCAGGACGCCATCGACGCGCTGCCGGGCGAACGGGTCATCGTCAAGCTGAACGACGGCTACTCCGGCCTCGGCAACGCCATCGTCAGCAAGTCGGGCGCCTCCCGCTTCAACTTCTCGGCCGCCGGCGAGACCTGGGACACCTTCTCGGCCAAGATCTCCGAGCGGGGCGCGGTGGTCGAGGAGTTCATCGAGCACCGGCCGCTGTACTACCCGAGCGCGCTGGCCCGGATCACCCCGGGCGGCCACCACGACGTCGTGGCGACGCACGACCAGGTGCTCGGCGGCGCGAACAACGACGTCTACCAGGGCTGCACGTTCCCCGCCGCCCCGGAGTACCGGACCGAGGTCGGCGCGTCGGCCGCCAGGATCGCCGCCATCCTCGCCGAGCGGGGCGTGGTCGGGCTGTTCGGCATGGACTTCTTCGCGCTCAAGGCCGACGCGGGTTACGCCGCGCTGCTGTGCGAGATCAACCTGCGCATCGGCGGCACGACCCACCCGTTCGGCGCCGCGATCCTGACCACCGGCGCCACCTACGACCCGGGCACCGGGCTGCTCATGGCCGACGGCCGGCCCAAGTACTACACCGCCACCGACAACTGCTCGTCGTCCTGCCTGCGCGGGCGCTCCCCCGGCGAGGTGACGCGACTCGCCGAGCGGCTCGGTCTCGGCTTCGACCACGCGGCCCGCAAGGGGAACGTCTTCCACCTGCTGGGCGCGATCCCGGAGCACGGGAAGCTGGGCTTCACCTCGATCGGCGACTCGCGCGAGGAGGCCGACGAACTTCATCGCCTGACCCGTCTCGCCCTCTGCGGAGCGCCTTCCAGCCGATGACGCCGACGACGGCACCGAGCACGAGGTTGACGGCGATCAGAATGCCGTGCACCACGTAGAACGCGGTCGGATGCCCGTCGGCCAGGTTAAACCCCAGATTCACCCACTCAAAGATCATGAAAATCCCGAGAAGAATGAGGAATCCGGCGATCTTTCGCGACATACCCACCCCTCTAGTATCGAGGTAGGACCTCCCGGGGAATGTGTCGCCACATGTGCAAGAACTCGAAGCTAGTCTGAGATCGCCATGTGGACGAAACTGGTGCCTGCCACGGCACTCCTCGCCGCGGTCACACTCACCGGGACCGCCCACGCCTCACCGACGGCGCCCGTCTATGCCTCACCGGCGACGCCCGCCGCGCCGACCCTGACCTCGCCGGCGGTGCCGGAACCGGTGGGGGGCGAGCGGCTGGTCCGCCACGGCATGGTGGCGCCCGACGGCGTCAAGGAGCCGCCCAAGACCAAGGCGACCTCGTACGTGATCGCCGACGCCGGGACGGGCGAGGTGCTCGCGGCGAAGAACCCCCATGGCAGGTACCTCCCGGCCAGCACCCTCAAGATCCTGACCGCCGTGACCCTCATCCCGCTGCTCGACAAGAACAGGACGGTCAGGCCCAGCCGCGAGGCCGTCAACCAGGAGGGCAGCGCCGTCGGCCTGACGACCAAGCCGATCTACAAGGTCGACGACCTGTTCAAGGCGCTGATGATGTCGTCCGGCAACGACGCGGCGATGGCGCTGGCCGAGGCCAACGGCGGCCTGCAGAAGACGCTGCGCGACATGAACGCCGAGGCCCGGCACCTGCAGGCCAACGACACCGTCGCCAGGACGCCGAGCGGCCTCGACCAGCCCGGGCAGAGCAGCTCGGCCTACGACCTCGCGCTCATCGCCCGCGCCGGCCTCGCCAACCCCGAGTTCCGGCGGTACGTGAGCACGAAGGTCGCCAAGTTCCCGGCGCCGAAGAACTACTACGAGATCAGCAACCACAACAAGCTGCTGTGGCGCTACAAGGGCATGATCGGCGTCAAGAACGGCTGGACGTCCAAGGCGCTCGGCAGCTTCGTCGGCGCGGCCACGCGTGACGGCCACACGATCATCGTGGCGATCATGCGGCACGACGGCTACTTCTGGGAGGAGGTGGCCGGGCTGCTCGACTGGGGGTTCGCCAACCGGGGAAAGGTGACGCCCGTCGGGCGGCTGGTCGACCCGCTGCCCGCGGCCGTGCCGAAATTCCGGGTTGAAAATTCTTTAAGAATATTGAATATAGGCCCTCACTCTCTTCTGACTTGTAGAGTTTCTGCAAGAGATCCACTGTTAGTCTGATGGGATTCCCTTTATGGGTAACCCGACCCTTCTCTCTGGCTGCCCTTAAAAG